>DASQVJ010000594.1:0-11163 GCA_035640835.1 Bryobacteraceae bacterium | reverse complement strand
TATCCATGAGCCAACTCGAGCGCCAACTCGGCGTTGATGTTCTGAAGCGCTTCCTCGCACTCGTCCTCGCGAACCAGGAAGCAGAAGTTCTGGCGATAGCTTGAACTCGAGAACGCCAAGACCTCGGAGCCCGCTCGAGCCAGCGCGTTCATGGTTCGAGCCATCACCTGCGTCCCGCTCAATACCGACTTCGCTGCCTCCACGGCGATCAGCACCACCTTGCTCATCGACGTCACCGCACGAGGTCCAGGACGGGAATCCGTCTTCGAGACAATGCGTGTGCCCGGAGCTTGAAGATTGAAGCTGTTCTTGCTCCAAACAGGGATCTGTTTCTCGACCAGAGGCAGCAAAGTGCGGGGATGAAGCACTTTCGCTCCCGCATAGGCCAACTCCGCTGCTTCGTTGTAAGTCACCGCGGGCAGCACGACGGCGCTTGAAACCAATCTGGGATCGGCCGACATGATGCCATCGACATCGGTCCAAATCCAAAGCTCGGAGGCGTCGAGCGCGGCTGCCAGGATCGAGGCGGAGTAGTCGGACCCACCTCGGCCAAGCGTGGTCGGACGGCCGTCCTCAGTCGCTCCATTGAACCCCGTGACGACGGGAAGCACACCCTCTTCGAGCAAAGGCGTGAGCGCCGCGCATGCCTTCGCCCTGGTGCGAGCCATCAACGGGTTCGCATCGCCGAAGCAGGCGTCGGTAACGATCACTTTCGATGCGTTCAGCGCCTTGGCTCGAACCCCTTCGGAGTGAAGGTAGCGGGCGAGGATCGCCGCTGAGAGCCGCTCGCCTACCGAGATCGCCTCGTCGACGCTTTTGGGAGGTCGCTCGCCGAGCATCAGAACACCTTCTGCAATCCGACGGAACTGGTCGACGAGTTCGTAGACGTCGGCCAAAGCTTCGGAAAGCGCATCGCCCGAGAACAGCGCATGGCAGGCGTCCAGGTGTCTCGAAACCAGGCTTGCCAGGTCGCGTTCCATCTCTGGTTCGTTCCCTGACTCCGCAAGCCGGAGCGTATCAAGCAGGAGATCCGTTACCTTCGACATGGCGCTGACTACCGCGACCACAGGTCGATGTTGTCGCTGCTCCGAGCAAATCTGAGCAGCGACACGTATCCTGTCGGCGGAGCCCATACTGGTTCCGCCAAACTTCATAACCAACAAATCGTTCAACGTGCGACTTCCTTTCCGTTCGTGGTCCGGTCCCGGACCAGCTTTAATATGGCGCTCTCGACTTCATCAAGCGACAAATCAGAGGTGTCGAGATAAACGGCATCCGGAGCCTGCATCAGTGGAGATGCCGCTCTCGTGCGATCCCTCTCGTCGCGCTTCGCCAATTCCTCTGCAACAGCCATGGATATGGATTTGCCCATCTCTTCCGCACGCCGTCGAGCGCGGACGGCGGGGTCGGCGTCGAGGAAAAGCTTCACTGCGGCATCGGGAAAAACGACAGTGCCGATATCCCGGCCTTCCATGACGACACTGGCACCCCCTGCCAACTGACGCTGCTTATCGACCAGGGCTCGACGGACCGCGGGAATGCTGGAGACCTTCGATGCCCCTGCGGCAACCTCGGGTGTATGGAGCTGCGCCGTCACGTCCTCGCCGTTCAGCAGGACGCTGTCAGTGCCTGGAACGAACTGCACGTCGGCCTCCAGGGCCAACTGCTCGAGACGATGCATGTCGTCGTCGCTGACCCCAAGCCGCTGAGCCCACAGCGCCACAGCCCGGTACATGGCGCCTGTGTTGATGTAAACAAAGCCCAGTTTGCGAGCAACAGCACGAGCTATGGTACTCTTTCCAGCACCTGCCGGTCCGTCAATCGCAATCACGACTCTTTTTGCCATAAAACCTTCCATTTTGGCATGTCGCCTCCGAGGCAGTTATTCTCGTTCCAATGCGGCTAACGGGCAAAACAGCGGTGATCACGGGAGGCGCTTCGGGCATTGGCGCCGAAACAGCCTCACTCTTCAAGCGCGAGGGTGCGAAAGTCGCGATCCTCGACCCTCAACAAGCCAACGGAGACCACCTATCGCTGATCGCCGATGTGACCGACGAAAGCTCGGTCAGCGAGGCCATGGCTGCGATCGTTCAGAGCGTCGGGCCTATCGACATTCTCATCAACAACGCCGGCGTTCCTGGGCGAGAGACCATTGAGCAATTGCCCGAGGCGACTTGGGATCGAGTGGTCGACGTGAGCCTCAAGGGAGCGTTTCTCTGCTCCAAGCAAGTCCTGCCTCACATGAGGACCGAGGGCGGAAGCATCGTTCACATCTCTTCGGTGGCGGGCATCGTGGGTATGCGGAACCGTCCCGCTTATTCGGCTGCGAAGGCTGGGCTGGTTGCTCTTGCCCGCAACATGGCACTAGACTTTGCCCATCGCAACATCCGGGTCAACTGCGTGTGTCCAGGCTTCGTGCGGACCCCATTGGTGGCTGGAATGGCGGCGGATCCCGAAAGGTGGAACCGGATGGTGGCGCTTCATCCGCTCGGTCGCATTGGCGAGCCATGCGATATCGCGAAAGCGCTCTTGTTCCTGGCCAGCGATGATGCCGCGTGGATTACCGGTACGTGCCTGGTCGTGGATGGTGGCTTTTCAGCAGGACATTACGCGGACGTTTGAAGCTCAGGCCTCGCCTGCCTCTCGCCTTAAGGATTCCTACTTGCTTTTCATCCGGTTCTCAACCAGAAACAGACCGCTCTTACCGCCTGCCACGAAGTCTAAATCACCATCTCCGTCGATATCGGCCACAGGGATCTGGATGCCACCTCCCATGCGGCCACCATAATCGATCACGTGTTTGACCCACTCGATCTTGCCGGCGCCATCCTTGACGTACTCGTACCAGTAAACGCCGAGCGGCTCGCGCTCGCCTGGATCGCGGCCATTGTGGGCCATGTATCGCTTGCCCGTGAGGAAGTCGGGGCGGCCGTCACCGTTGAGATCTGTCATGACGACGGCGTGCGGCTGTGACCAGGAATCATCGATCATGCGCTTTTCCCAGCCCGAGGCAGTGCGCTCCAGCCAAAAGATTCCGTAATCGTGAGCGTTCGATGTGAGGATGTCGTTCTTGCCGTCGCCATTGATGTCGAGCACGTGCAGGAAGCCCAATGAGTTTTCGTTCCAGTCACTGTGCTGTTTCCAGTCGCCCTTGCGAGGGTCGGCGGGTGCTTCGAACCATCCCTTGGGCGTCAGGATGTCATTTCGACCATCCCCATTTACGTCGCCGGCACCGATCCCATGGCCCCAGCTCTGCGGACTGACGACGTGCTTGATCCACTTGCCGTCCTTCCTCTCGTACCAGGCGAGGGCTGCTTCCTTGTTACCGAACTGCGGCAAGACCTCTTCCTTCTTGCCGTCGTTATCGAGGTCAACGAGGAACGCGAACTCGATGTTGAACCCGCTTTCGATGGGCTGCTCAACCCAGTTCGTCTTCGTTTTGCCTGGGTTTTTCCACCAAGCCAGCTTTTTGCTGAACCATCCGGCTGTGATGATGTCAGTGAACCCATCGCGATCGACATCGAGCGTGAGATCGGTAAGGGCATCAATGTATTGATTGGTGTACAGGACCTCTCGAAAGCGATGCTGCTTCCATGAGGGCGCCTCGTACCAATACTCGCCCGCGAGGATATCCAGGCGACCGTCGTTGTTGACATCCAAAACGGCCGGAGCTTCGGCCGCCCCGGTATCGATCAACTTCGCCGTAAATGGAATCTCAGGCGGCCGTCCAACAGCGAACAGCGCAAGACAAATAAAGAGGCAGGTGGAGGTACGCATGGAGATGCTGAGCATCATATCGAGTCCCTAATAGCTGTGCTCTCCGAGTTCCACGCGGCCCCGGAAGGTCCAGTAGACCGTGGCGGTGTATGTCAGGACGAAAGGTAAGCCGATCATCGCGATCACCAACATAATCCAGAGTGTTCCTTCACTCGAAGCCGCGTTGTAGATGGTTAGAGAACGAGTTGGATCGTTGCTCGCGTACACCATGTTGGGCCAATGGGCGACGCCGAATAAGGCGACCAGGCACATGATGTTCACCGTGGAAGAGGCAAACGCCATGATCGGCTTGTTGGCATAAACGCTACGGGGGATATTCGCAATCGCGAGGACATTGAGCACCACAATCGCAACGGCCCAAGGGAACTGCTCGAAGTTAGCCACAGATCTCTTGATCGCAACGACTGTGTACATGGTCCCGAGCATGTAGAGAACGAGAAACCATCCCCAGGTGTGCCACATCCAGCCCCTGACGATGTTTCGAGTATGACCTTCGGGCAGCTTCAAAAACAGGTACATGGCTCCATGCATCGCATTCATGGCGACCACTACAAGACCCGCGAGGATCGGGTAGGGTCGCAGCAGATCGAGGAATGAACCGAGGTAGTTGCCGCGTGCATCGAGCGGAATCCCGACCATGCTGTTGCCGACGGCAATGCCGAAAACGAGGCTGGCAACCGTGCTTGACCCGAAGAAGCTAAAGTCCCAGAAACGGCGCCAACCTGGGGACTTCTGTTTACTCCGAAACTCGATGGAAACGGCTCGGAATATCAGTGCCCAAAGAACCAGCATCAGGGCTAGATAGTAGCCGGAGAACACGGTCGCATAAGCTTCGGGGAACGCGGCGAGAAGGGCTCCCCCAAAGACGACCAGCCAGACTTCGTTGCCGTCCCAGATTGGACCGATCGAGTTTAGGAAGAGCCGGCGATCCTGGTCTTCGGGAGCCAACGGGTGCAGGATCCCGACGCCGAGATCGAAACCATCGAGAATGGCATAGCCCGCAAGCAACACGCCCAGCAAAACGAACCAGATTACATGGATGTCCATCGCGTCTGCCTCCTCACGGTGTTTCGGGCGCGATCTGGTCGCCCGGTCTTGGGGGCGCCGCGGCCGGATCAGCTTCGTCTTTGGCCTCAGACAACGAGCCCTCGTGCAAGGTTCGTCCGGCTGTAGCTTGGAGAAAGCCCTTCGTCGTTGTCCGAGTTGCAGGTTCTATCGGCTTGGGACCCTTTTGGATCTTGTCGTTCAGCACATAAACCCACACGAAAAAGAGCAGCGAGTAAATAGCGCCGAACGTAAGGATACTGGCGAGCACCTCTTCGCCGCGCACGGATTCCGATACACCTCGCCTTGTGAGCAGACCCTCTTCCAAGCGGTACTGAATCATGCCGGCCGCATCGAGCAACGGCTCGCCCGATGCGTCGCGGATCACCCGCGGATGAACGATCCACGGTTGACGTCCGGCACACGCGGACACCCAGCCGAGTTCGTTGGCGATAAAAGGTCCGATCACTGCCCAGACAAAAACCCAAAGGAGCCAGCGCTGTTGGAAAAGCGTTCCTCGCCAGCGCAGAAAGCTCGCGAATAGTGTCAACCCGATAAAAGCCATCCCCAAACCGACCATGATGTGGAAGCTCCAGAAGCAGATCACGACGTTGGGCCAGTATTGTTTCGGAACCTTGTCGAGGCCAATGACCGACAGGTTTGGGTCGCCGTTAATCAGCAGGCCCAGACCTCCTGGGACAGCGAGGTTTATGCGCATGCGACCTGCCTCCGGGTCGGGCACCCCGAAGATGGTGAGATCGCCAGGTCCTGTTCGAAAGTGGCCTTCGAAAGCCGCCAACTTCGCCGGTTGCTCGTGCGCGACCATCTTCGCGTTCGAATCGCCACTCAGGAGCGCAAGTAAGCTTGCGATGGTCGCCAGTACGAGAGCGCCTGTGAAGGAACGCTCCCCGAACTCGCGATGCTTGTTCTTCAGCAGGTACCAGGCCGAGATACTCATGATGAAGAAGGCACCTAAAACCCATGCACCGATCAGCGTATGGAAGAGCCTGTTAATCGTCGACGGGTTGAGCACGACGGCCCAGAAGTCGACAGTTTCGGCGCGCGTGTATGGGACGCCGTTCATCGTTCGGGTGACGATATGATGCCCCGCAGGTGTTTGCTGCCACGAGTTCGCGACAATGATCCAGACCGCGGAGAACATTGAGCCCAAGGAGACCATGGTGGTCGCGAAGAAGTGAACCGGTGGAGTGACCTTTTCCCAGCCGAAGATCAGTAGGGCCAGAAAGCCTGACTCCAGGAAGAAGGCGAAGATGCCCTCAGCCGCCAGTGCCGAGCCGAAAACGTCGCCGACGAACCTGGAGTAATTCGCCCAGTTCGTGCCGAACTCGAATTCCATCACGATGCCGGTGGCGACACCCATGGCGAACGTAACCGCGTACAGGGAAGTCCAGAAGCGTGCCGCAGTTTCATAAACGGGCTGGCGGGTTCGCAAAAAGTTCCCTTCGAGAAAGACAAGCACCACCCCCATCCCGATCGTGAGAGGCGGAAAGAGGTAGTGAAACATGATCGTCAGCGCAAACTGAATGCGCGACAGCAGGACGACGTCGAGGTTCATCGGGCCTCCGCGAATCCATTAGACACCTCGACGGTCGGACTATGTTGGACTCGTCCGACGAACTTAGGACGGGGTCCAGCGAGCGAGGCGGAGGCTGTTTAGCAGAACGGCAATGGAGCTGAACGCCATGGCAGCGCTGGCGATGGCAGGGTTCAGTTGCCAGCCGGTGAACGGGTAAAAGACTCCTGCTGCAAGCGGCACAGCGATGATGTTATAGCCGAACGCCCACCAGAGGTTTTGTCGAATGAGGTGCATGGTCCGGCGAGCGAGTCGGACTACTTCAGGCACTAGGGCGAGTTCGCCACGTAATACGGTTACGTCGGACGCTTCCATCGCAATATCGGTGCCGGTGCCCATGGCGACTCCTACGTCGGCGCGTGCCAGCGCTGGGGCGTCGTTAACGCCGTCACCAACCATCACGACGGTCTCGTGCTCTGCCTGAAGACCGGAGATGGCTTCGAGTTTCCCCTGAGGCAAGACTTCGGCTATGACTTCAGTGATGCCGACCTCCTTGGCGATTGCTTGTGCCGTGGAGCGGTTGTCTCCTGTGAGCAGGACTGGCTTGAGCGACAAGGCTCGGGCCTTGGCGATGGCCAGGGGAGCGTCTGGTTTCACGGTATCGGAAAGCACGAAGGTTCCGACGTGACGCTGATCGACCGCAATGTAGACGAAGCTACGGCCGCCCGCCCCGTCCGGAAGATCGTTGACTTCAATTCCGTGCTCGGTGAGGAACCGGTAATTTCCGGCGTGGACTACGTGCGAGCTGACCCGTGCACGGATTCCCGACCCTGCGAAGGACTCGAACTCGGTGGCTTCGGCAACAGGGATACTTTTAGACCGAACGTATTCGACGATCGCGACCGCGAGGGGATGTTCGGATCTCGCTTCGGCGGCCGCCGCGTAGCACAAGAGCTCACGTTCCTCGATTTGAGCGTGAACCTCAACCACTGATGGTTTGCCGTGGGTCAGTGTGCCGGTCTTGTCGAATACGAGGGTGTTGGCTTCCTCGAGCTTTTGGAGCGATGGACCGCCGCGAATCAGTATCCCAAACTGGGCGGCGCGGCCGGTGGCTACCATGAGGGCAGTTGGGACTGCAAGACCCATCGCGCAGGGGCAAGCGATGATCAGAACCGCCACGGCAGCCGAGATGGCTCGAGGCAGTTGGCTTAGGCCGCCGGTAGCGAACCAGACCACGAATGTCAGGGCGGCAATAGCAAGAATCGCGGGTACGAAGCGCGCGCTGACTCGATCGGCGAGGTCCTGGATGGGGGCTGCGGCGGCTTGTGCATCGTACGTCAGCTTCAGTATGCGCGCGAGTACGGTGTGACGGCCGAGGGCGGTAGCACGCACGTCCAGAGAGCCAGAGCGGTTCACCGTTCCACCAATCACCAAGTCGCCGGGACGCTTGTCGACAGGCAAGGGTTCGCCGGTGAGCATGGATTCGTCGACGGCGCTAAAGCCGCTGATGACCTCTCCATCGACTGGCATCCGTTCGCCCGGTCGGATCACGAGCGTATCGCCGAGTTGGATGGTTTCGATCGGCACATCGACAACATCGTCCCCGCGCCGCACTCGGGCGGTCTTGGGTTGGAGACATGCCAGCTTCTCGAGGGCTTCGCCGGTGCGACCTTTTGCGCGGCTCTCGAGATACTTGCCGAGCAGCATGAAGCCAAGAATGAAAATGACTGCTTCGAAATAAACATCGGCGTTGATGCCGTGTCGATGGAGCGCGTGGGGAAAAGCCGTCGCAAAGGCGGACCACAGGTAGGCGGCCCCGGTGCCCAGAGCGACCAGAGTGTTCATGTTGGACGTGCCGTGCCGGGCCGCGGCGTACGCAGCACGGTAGAAGCGCTCGCCGGCCCACGGTAACACTAGGGTCGTGATAATGAGCCACAGCCAGTTCATGCGCGTGTGGTGCATGGCGGCCGGAGCCATCATCATGGCCACCCCGGCGAAGCCGATGGTCAGTGTAACCGCCGCTTTGCGAGCCAGAGTCGCTTGCTCCTGCCGTCGCGCCGCGCGCATGAGTGCCTGCCGTTCGAGGACGGAGACATCCGTGTCGACGACCGAGGCCCCGTAGCCGCCTTCCTCAACGGCCTCCAGGATCGCTTCGGTTCGGGCCTTGTCAGGATCAATGACCACGCGGGCACTGTTGGTCATCAGGTTGACGCTGGCGTCCAGGACTCCGGGCTGCTCACGCAGCGTCTTTTGAACGTAGCTCTGGCAAGCCGCGCACGTCATGCCGGTGACCTCGAGGTCGAGTTGCTGCACGGCCACGGGCGTCAGGCTCCGACCCTGAAGCCGGCGTTCTCGACGGCTCGTTTGATCTCGCTATCGGAAGTCTTTTCGGGGTCGTAGGTGATGGTTGCGGAACCGACGTCGACCTGTTTGGCTTCTACGCCCTCCACGCGGTTGAGAGCGAGAGTCAGGCGTCTGACGCAAGCGCCGCAATGCATGCCTTCCACTTTGATGTTGAGCTCAGACATATCGTTCTCCTGATTCGATTATATACCCCCCTGGGGTATCAGAGGGAACGTGGCCACGTGCGGGCCCTTGGCCTCCGGGGGCTCAGGCATCATCATGGAATTGTGACGAATCCGGCAGAAGGCTTGCTTTCAACAGACTCCCTGGAAGACCCGAAACTCTACATCAATCGCGAGTTGAGCCTGCTCGCATTCCAGGATCGCGTCCTTGAAGAGGCTCGAGATCCCGCCAATCCATTGCTGGAACGAGTGAAGTTCCTCTCAATCTTCGGGTCGAACATAGATGAGTTGTTCATGATCCGAGTCGCGTCCCTGCAGCATCAGCGGGATTCCGGCACTGGTGAGCTGACCGTCGACGGGCTTAGCGCGTCGGATCAGCTTCAGGCGATTTGTCGCGAAGCGGGGCGGCTGATGCGCGAAGCTTACGAGATCTACAACAAGGAACTCGTCCCTGCCCTTGCGCAGGAGGGCATTGAGATTGTCGATTACAGCTCGCTCTCAGAGAGCGAGCGCTTGGGTCTCGACAAGTTCTTTCGGGACACTGTCTTTCCTGTCCTGACTCCGCTTGGCTACGATCCGGGGCGACCCTTTCCCCATATCTCGAATCTCAGCTTGAGCCTTGGCGTGGTTCTTAGGGATCGCTCAGGTGTGGAGCGCTTCGCGAGAGTCAAGGTGCCGGACACGTTGGATCAATTGATCGCGGTGCCGGGGGAGTCGGCGGAACGCGTGCGGTTTGTTTGGCTGGAGCAGATCATTTCCGCAAATCTTAGCGCGCTGTTTCCGGGCACGAAGACCGTTGATGCCTACAACTTTCGCGTGACTCGCGATGCGGAGATGGAGATCCAGGAGCTCGAGAGTGACGACCTGCTCGAGACGATCGAGGAAGCCGTGTGGCAGAGAAGGTTCCGGCATGTAGTTCGGCTGGAGTTGGACCGCGAGCTGCCCCCGAAGGTCATGGCCATTCTCGCCGAGGAACTCGGGGCGACTACCGATGAGGTCTATTACGTTCCTGGTCCGCTGGGCCTTACGCGACTTTCGCAGCTTACACGCTTGGACCGGCCCAAGCTCAAGTACAAGCCATTCACGCCTTCTGCGCCGCCGGATCTGCACCCAACTGCGAAGGAAGACATCTTCGGTCTGATCCGGCGCGGCGACGTGTTGCTGCATCACCCATTCGAATCGTTCCAACCAGTGGTGGATTTTCTACAAACCGCAGCTTTGGATCCGGAGGTTCTGGCGATCAAGATCGCTCTGTATCGAGTGGGAAGGAACTCGCCCATTGTGAAGTCGTTGTTGACTGCTGTGGAGGAAGGCAAGCAAGTCAGCGTGCTGGTTGAGTTGAAGGCTCGCTTCGATGAGGAGAGCAACATCGAGTGGACGAAGGCGTTGGAAAGCCATGGCGTCCATGTCATTTACGGGCTTGTGGGATTGAAGGTTCATTCCAAGATCGCTCTTGTGGTGCGGCGAGAGGGAACCGTGATGCGCAAGTATGTCCACTTGGGGACGGGCAACTACAATCCAACAACAGCCAAGCTTTACACCGACCTGAGCTTAATGACCTGCGACGAGGCCATCGGCAACGACGCAGTCACTCTCTTCAATCGGCTCACCGGATACTCGGAGGATGCGCGCTACTCGGAGTTGCTGGTGGCACCCGACCAGATGCGTAAAGAGCTGATCAAGCGGATCGAACGGGAGATTGCGCACAGCGAGCGAGGCACAGGTGGACACATCATCGCCAAGATGAATGCGCTGGAGGATCCAGATATAATCCGGTGGCTTTATCGTGCGTCAGCCGCCGGCGTCAAAGTGGATCTCATTGTTCGCGGCATCTGCTGCCTTCGGCCCGGAATACCCGGTGTTAGCGAAAACATCCGAGTCCGAAGCATTTTGGGCCGATTTCTGGAGCATAGCCGTATCTCTTGGTTTCGAAATGGTGGAAGCGAGGAGGTTCTCGTGGGCAGCGCCGACTGGATGACCCGAAATCTGAGCCGGCGCGTCGAGGTGCTGTTCCCGATTCACGATCCTCGCTTGGTGAAACGACTCCGCGAGGTGCTCGATATATACCTGGCGGACAATGTCAGCGCGCGCGAGATGCAGGCCGACGGCAGCTATGTTCGGCTTCGGCGCGACGGCACAGCGGTTGAAGCACAGTCAGCACTGCTGGAGGCGGCGACAAAAGGCACCGTGTAAAGCGCACGCTACAGCGCCGGTACACGGGAACTCGGTCGCATGCGGACGCGCCATAGCCAATAGAACATCGTCACGAGCACGATGAGCACG
>DASQVJ010000593.1:0-13480 GCA_035640835.1 Bryobacteraceae bacterium | reverse complement strand
TTGCCTTGGGCGATCGCATTTACCACGGCCAAGTCGGCGGAGGTTCCTGTGAAGGGTGCCATGGCGCGAATGGGACGGGCTCGCCACTGGGCCCTGCTCTCACGTCGAAGAAGTACCTGTGGAGCGATGGAAGCTATGCCGGCATCTTGAAAGTTATCCAAAACGGAGTGCCGGACCCGAAGGAATATCGCAGCCCCATGCCGCCTATGAGTGGGGCGGAACTCACTCCCGACCAGCTAAAGGCGGTTGCCGCATACGTCTGGGCGCTCAGCCACTAGGCCGGCCTCTCATCGCTACGCCAAGTCCAAACCTCATATAGAATTGACGACCGGGAGTTGTGGTTCGAAGCCGCTCCCGGATGGAGACAACGATGAGACTCGCCTATTTCGCCCTTACGATGACAGCTGCATTTGCTCAGGCCCCAGCACAGGCGCCGCCCCAGCAAACACAGCAGCAGCGTGCGCCGATGACGTTCTTTCTGACAAGCGTGGGAACGGGGAATGGCGCAAACCTGGGAGGACTGGCCGGCGCCGACGCACACTGTCAAAAGCTGGCGGGTGCCACTGGGGCCGGAGATCGGACATGGCGGGCTTACCTGAGCACCTCCGGAACGGAAGGCAAACCAGCTGTGAACGCGCGCGACCGCATCGGAAGCGGTCCATGGCACAACGCACGCGGGACGATGATCGCCCGCGACCTCGCCCATCTTCACGGGGACACGCTGGAACTCGCCCGCACCGGTAACCTCATAACCAAAAATAATGCTCTGACCGAGAAAGGTGAGCTTGTGAACGGCGTGGGCGATAAGCCCAACATGCATGACATTCTGACTGGATCACAGCCGGATGGCCGAGCCTATACAGACACAGCCGACCACACCTGCAAGAACTGGACGAGCAGCGGAGAGGGGTCGGCCCAAGTTGGGCATCACGACCGGAACGGCGGGGGTATCTCGTGGAATTCGGCTCACCCATCTCGCGGTTGCAGCCAGGAGAACCTGATCGCCACCGGAGGAAACGGGCTGTTCTATTGCTTCGCCGTACCGAACCAATAAACTCGAAACTGGTCGGCTTAGAAGGCTAACCTCAACGCAAACTGCAGTTGTCGCGGGTTGCTCGGTCGGGTGTTCAAGATCCTGCCGAAATTCGGAGAAGTGATGTCGCTCACCGGCGGCGCAAAGTTCGCGTGATTCAACACATTGAAGGCCTCGGCACGTATTTGCAGGGTGAACTCCGAATTTAGATTGAAGGTTCTGAAGACGGAAAGGGCGAGCGATTCCAATCCTCGCGAACGCAACGAGTTCCGGCCGAGGTTGCCAAATACGTTCGCGCCTTGTGGCGTCGGCGCGAACGCGGCGGTATTGAAATCACGCGCTACTGAACGCTTGAATCCGGACGGAAAGGGATTTCCGACCAAGTTGGGACGATCGCTGGATTCCCCATCTACGTTAGGATCTGACGGGTCGTAGACCGTGAATGGCGGGCCGCTGTGCGCCTGAAAGATTCCGTTGAGCTGCCACCCGCCAAGCAACTGCCGTGTCCAACCGGACCAGCCAGGTCTCGGCAGTTCCCAAACAAAGCTCAGTGCAAAAGTGTGCGGCATGTCGAATGACGAGGCCGCCCGCTCTGCTCTCCAATCGTACGGGTTCGCGGCGATTACGAAAGGTGGTTGTCCTTCGATGGTCTGGAACACTTGAGGAACCGACACATCATCAATCGCTCGCGAGTAAGTATAGGAGACCAGAAGTGCCAGGCCACGGCTCCAATGTCGCGTTAGACTCGCCTGAAGCGCGTTATAGCTGGAGCTGAAGCCGCCCATTTGGTCATAGACTGCCCCGTAAGGTTGATACGGACGGCGCGCGTTGATGTTGGCCTGCGTGGAGTCCCCGGGAACGAACGTGGCCGGATTGAGCTGGACAGTACCCAGCAAGTGCACTCCCCTGCCGCCGACATAGCCTAACTCGAGTACAAAGTCTTTTGTCAGTTGACGCTGGATGCTCAGGCTGTAGTGCTGCGTATAGGGTGTCGTCAGATTTGGATCTATCGTGTTTACCTGCGTCCCAGGCCCGACCGGAAGGACACTCTGTCCGGGCGCAAAAGGACTGGCACTAAGGAAGGGGTCAGCAAAATTGGGGCTGAAGACCGTAGTTGAACCTGTAATCGAGGGCGAGACAGACGTTTGGAAGGCGACGAATACGACGGCGGGCTTGTAGTAAATCCCGTAGCCCGCGCGCACGCTCGTGTTTCCATCGCCGAATGGATCCCAAGCAATACCGACCTGGGGCCCGAAATTGCGCCAATCGAGCTGATAGGTCGAACGCGAGACTCCCGGATCTCCGGGGAAGACGACGTCACGAGGCACGCTGGGCCGCACGATCGACTGTTCGCCCGGACGAAAGGAGCCGGTTCGCCGCAACCGGTCATACAACGGCAGGAAGATATCGTGCCGGAGTCCCAAGGTCATCCTGAGGTGAGGCGTGACCGCGAAGGAGTCTTCGATGAAATACGCGAAATGCTTGGACCGGAAAGCCCTTCCCGGATCCCCACCGATTTGAAGAAAGAATCCCGGGTCTCCGAGGAGAAAATCGCCAAAAGCGTTTCCCGAAGCCGCGCCTGTAAAGAAATAGCTGCCCATGAACACTGGCGTAGCCACTGTGTTGACTTGGACCGCGCCAATACGGCCGCCCGCCGTGATCAGGTGACGACCGCGCGTGAAATTCCAAACGTTCTCGAAGACGAAGACGTTATTAATGTGGCTCGCGTCATCGAAATTGCTGGTTCCGATAGCCGTAAGGCCGGAAACAGCAACCAACGGAATGTTGTGGAACGGGACGGTAACAGGAAATGTGAAACCGAGAGACTTGGCGTCGATCTGAAACTGAGGAATCGCAGCGTCAAGATTGGCCCGGTTATAACTGAATCTGACCTGCGTCAGGGTGCGCTCTGAGAATCCATAAGTATTGGTGAGATTCCAATTTTGGAAGTGGAACCGGTCAGAAACAGGAAAGTTGGGAACGTCAAGGGGACCCAGGAATGTGGGCACAAAATGAAATCTGCGGTCGCCGTCCTGTAGAAGAAACCGTAGGGTCAGATCGTTCTTCATCGTGACTTTGTGGTCCAGGCGTGCGAGTACCGAGTCCGTTGTAGACGGTTCCGTGGGTGAGGCCGTACTCCTGTCGACACCCGTGTTCGGGGCGGGATAGAACTGCAAAAGACGGCTCGAAATGCTGTTGATGCGGTTGGCTGGTATTCGGTCTCCCACGAAAGGCATGCCTGTGGTCGGATCCACGGGCTTGACCGCAGACCGCGAGAAGTCTCCTTCGCGCTCGGCGAGTGTAGGCACAGAAGCCGTGCGGGTCGGAGCAGAGCGCTCCCGAATTCCCTCGTAATTTCCGAAGAAGAACGTCTTGTTCTTTCGAATCGGGCCGCCGAGCGCGACGCCGAACTGATTGCGCTTCAAGGTAGAAACGGTTGGGGAGAAAAAGTCGCGTGCATCGAACGCGTCGTTTCGCAGGAATTCGTAAACGCTGCCGTGGAACGCGTTCGTGCCGGATCTTGTGACAACGTTGACGACAGCGCCGCCGGCGCCCCCGAATTGAGCGCTGAAGAGATGGGTGGCGACTCTGAACTCCTGGAGACTCTCTATCGGCGGAACCGCAGCGGCAGACCCAAGAAAGGCTTCGTTATTATCGGCTCCATCGAGTAGGTAGCCATTGGCCTCCGCCCGGCTTCCGTTCACCTGCGGGCTCGACGTGAGTCCACCCTGGGTCTTCGGAGTGGCGGGCTCGGAGTATCCGATTGGAGGAGTGCTGCCTGGTACAAGGTAGGTCAGCTCCAAGTAATTGCGGCCATTTAGCGGTAAATCCACGAGAGACTTGTTCTCTACCACGTAGCCGAGCGTGGCATCGGCCAAAGCGACCGAAGTAACCGGCGCCGACACATTTACTTCAGACCTGGTCGCTTGAACATCGAGAGAAATGGCGAACGTCAGGTGGTCATCCACCCTCACTGGAATATCGTTTAACAGGTACTTGGTAAAGGGGACCCGTTCCGCGCTCAGCGTGTACGTCCCAACTCTCACGCTCGGAAACACAAATCGGCCCAGTGGTCCGGTTACTACACTCTCGGCGTCACCTGTTTCCTTGTTGACGAGCTTTACCTGGACGCCAGGCACTACCGCGCTGGTCGCGTCCTGTACGGTCCCTTGGATTGTGGCCGTAGTCTGCATCGCCGGCAGTGAAGCGCGATGTGAAGTGAGCAGAATCGAGAGCGCGATCTTACCGAACAAATGGGAGGCCGGATATCGATGGTGGCACTGCGAAACGGAGCAGACTCGGCAGCGACTCGAAAGAGCCTTCTCCTGAACCTTGGAGTCGCTGCGGACCGGGAATCTGAGCGGCATGTGCATTGATAGCTTCCCGTCTGTGTGTACCGTGGTTGGCCTGCATGATAGCACTCGCAGAAGTGCACACCGTGCGAGAAACTTCGGCCCAGTAAGTGCAACACCAAAACGTACGGCAATGACGATGTTGTCTAGTTTTGGAAAATCCTCCCCATATGCCACGTGAGATCGAGGACATGAGCCGCGACCGCGGCGAGATCGATTCCAGATCCGCAGCGGCAGAGCGTAGAATCGAAAAAGAGCCACGTACATTTCGAGCGGACTGAAATGGTTCCAGATGATGCCGACGGCAACCGCCTCTCCAGGTATGCGCTGGAGACCGTTCGCAGCGATGACGAGTTCATTCTGTATCGCGGCCAGTCAGATTCGGCTTCGCACACGATTCTCGTCCTTGCCCCGGTTTCAGAACACCCCGCGCCGACAACCGTCCGCAAATTGGAGCACGCTTATTCATTACGGGCCGAACTGAGTGCCGAGTGGGCAATCCCGCCTGTCGCCCTGACACAACACAATGGCCGGACCATGCTCGTCCTAGAGGACCCTGGCGGCGAGCCTCTCGATACCCTACTTGGAAGACCGATGGAGTTGACCCGGTTCTTGCGGGTTGGCGTTGCTCTTTCATCTGCCCTCGCCAGACTGCACGGGAGGGGCTTCATCCATAAGGACATCAAGCCGGCCAATGTTGTGTTTGACAACCTGACTGGCCGGGCATGGCTGATGGGTTTTGGCATCGCCTCGCAGCTCCCGCGCGAGCGCCCGTCACCCGAACCGCCTGAGTTCGTTGCCGGAACACTACCCTACATGGCGCCGGAGCAGACCGGACGAATGAATCGCTCGATCGATTCCCGCAGCGATCTGTATTCCCTGGGCATCACGCTTTACGAACTCCTGACCGGAAGTCTGCCCTTCCAGGCTGCCGATCCGATGGAATGGGTGCACTGCCACATCGCCAGGCAACCGACTCCGCCCTCCAAACGCTCGAAGGGTGTCCCCGGCCCGGTCTCGGCAATCATCATGAAGCTCCTCGCAAAGACGGCTGAGGAACGCTATCAGACTGCCGCGGGCGTCGAGAACGACTTGAAGCGCTGCTTTGCGGAATGGGAATCGAGCCGTCGCATCGATGAATTCCCACTCGCCGAACGCGACACGTCAAGCCATCTGCTTATCCCCGAAAAGTTGTACGGCCGGCAGCGCGAAGTCGAAACCCTGCTCGCCTCGTTTGAGCGTGTAGTCACGAGTGGAACTTCTGAGCTGGTGCTGGTTTCGGGATATTCGGGCATCGGCAAGTCCTCGGTCGTCAACGAAGTTCACAAGGCTCTTGTTCCGCAACGAGGCTTGTTCGCGTCGGGTAAGTTCGATCAGTACAAGCGCGACATCCCCTATGCGACCCTCGCGCAGGCGTTTCAGAGCCTCATTCGTCCGCTTCTGGGCAGGAACGACGTGGAGCTGAGCAACTGGCGAGAAGCCCTTCGTGCGGCGCTAGGTCCAAACGGACTGCTCATCACGGACCTCGTCCCCGAACTGAAGCTCATCATCGGAGAGCAGCCCCCGGTTCCTGACCTTCCCCCGCAAGACGCACAGAGGCGTTTTCATCTGGTGTTTCGCCGTTTTATGGCGGTATTTGCGCAACCCGAACATCCGCTTGCCTTGTTTCTCGACGATTTGCAGTGGCTCGACTCGGCGACGCTGGATGTACTCGAGGATCTTTTCGTCCACCGCGACGTGAAGCATCTAATGGTGATCGGGGCTTACCGCGACAACGAGGTCGATTCCGCGCATCCGCTGATCCGAAGGCTTGATGCGATCCGCAAAGCGGGAGCAGTGGTAAACGAGATCACGCTTACGCCTCTCGCTCGCGAAGACGTGCGTGAGTTGATCGCGGATTCCTTCAGGTGCGAACGGGGCCGTGCGGCCGAACTGGCGCAACTGGTGCACGACAAGACTGCAGGCAATCCGTTCTTTGCCATTCAGTTCCTTTCCGCGCTTGCCGAGGAAGATTTGCTTACCTTCGATCATGGCAAGGCGTGCTGGTCCTGGGACCTGAATCGTATCCGCGCCAAGGGTTATACCGATAATGTCGCGGACCTCATGGTGGGGAGGTTGCACCGACTTCCCGATAACACCCAGGTCGCATTACAGGAGCTTGCCTGCCTTGGACACGTCGCCGCGGTCCCGACCTTGACTCTCGTCCACGGGACATCAGAGGAAGAGGTCCACACTGATGTGTGGGAGGCTGTATCGCAGGGGCTGATTGAGCCTGTGGACGGCCATTACAGATTCGTCCATGACCGCGTTCAAGAGGCTGCCTATTCATTCATCCCTCAGGAAATACGCGCTGAGAAGCACCTTCACATCGGCAGGCTGCTCGCGGCGCATATTCCGGCTGAGACGAAAGAGGAGGCGATCTTCGAGATCGTAAATCAGCTCAACCGCGGCGCCGCCCTGATCACGACGCCCGAAGAACGTGAGCAACTGGCCGAGCTCAACCTGATCGCGGGCAAGCGCGCCAAGGCTTCCACGGCATACGCCTCCGCGCTCTACTATCTCAATGCCGGCGCGGAACTGTTGTCGGACGACCTTTGGGAGCGCCAGCACCCGCTCATGTTCCCACTCGAGCTACACCGCGCCGAATGCGAGTTCCTTACGGGTGAACTGGCGACCGCTGAGAAGCGGCTGGCCGCGCTTTCAACCCGGGCGGTGAGCGGACTTGAACGAGCGGACGTAGCCTGCTTGCGCATGACTCTCTACACCACACTCGATCGAAGTGATCGCAGTGTCGAGGTGGGCCTCGAATATCTCAGGGGCGTTGGCGTGAGTTGGTCGCCGCACCCGACCAAAGACGAGGTGCGCCGCGAATATGAGTCGCTGTGGGAGCAGCTCGGGAGCCGCCCGATTGAAGCGATCACCGACTTGCCCCGCATGACCGACGCGGACTTGTGCGCCACGCTGGAGGTACTCATTGCCCTGCACCCGTCCGCAATGTACACCGATTTCAATCTGCACTCGCTGGTGGTCGGCCGGATGGCGAACATCAGCCTGGTGCACGGCAACGATGCCTCCTCTTGCAGCGCTTATGTCTGGGCGGGATACGTCATTGCGATGGAGTTCGGCAACTACCGCGCGGGCTTCCGCTTCGGCAGGACGGCGTTGGATCTGGTGGACAAGGGCGGCCTGGATCGTTTCAGGGCGCGAGTGTACCTGGGCTTCGCGGCCAATTGCAATCTGTGGGGCAGGCATGCGCGTACCAGCCTCGATCTGATCCGACGCGCGTACGCGCCGGCGCAGGAGACAGGTGACGTGATGTTTGTTGTCAACGTCTGCGCCTGCACAGTCATGACTCTTCTCGTAATCGGAGATCCCCTGACCGAAGTGGAGCGCGAAGCGGAAAATGGGATCGAAATTGCGAGAAAAGCGAAATTCGGTCTCGTTGTAGACGCCTTAACGGGACAGCTCCAGCTCATTCTGACTCTTAGGGGAGTGACGCCGGTTTTTGGCTCCTTCAACGATACGGATTTCGACGAAAGTAGCTTCGAGCAACACCTCGAGGCGGATCCGCGGCTGGCGATTGCGCAGGGCTGGTATTGGAATCAGAAGCTGCAAGCACGCTTTTACGCGGGTGACTACGTGTCCGCAATGGCCGCAGTATCGAAGCTCGAGACGTTGCTTTGGGCCTTCACGGCCGGCCTCCCTGAGCTAGCTGGCTTTTACTTCTATGGCGCGCTCGTACGGGCTGCCCTCTACGACGCCGCTTCCGCTGACGAGCGCTCTCAGCACCTTGACTCCCTGCGGCGGCACTACCGCCAGCTTGAGGTCTGGGCCGAAAACTGCCCGGACAACTTCGAGAACCGTCGCGCGCTCGTCGGCGCCGAGATTGCGCGGATCGAGGGTCGTGAACTCGATGCCGAGCGTCTCTATGAGAGAGCCATCGAATCCGCTCACGAAAACGGCTTTGTCCACAATGAGGCGTTGGCAAACGAACTTGCGGCGCGCTTCTACGCTGCACGTGGCTTTAAGAAGATCGCCGATACGTATCTGAGGGATGCCCGCCGCGGCTACCTCCGTTGGGGAGCGGATGGGAAGGTCCGGCAACTCGATCGCTTGTATCCCGGCCTCAACCCACAGGAGCCAGTGCCCGGTCCTGTCACGACCATCGGGGCTCCAATCGAACAACTGGATCTCGCGACCGTGATCAAAGTGTCGCAAGCAGTCTCGAGTGAGATTGTCCTCGAAAAGCTGATCGACACGATCATGCGCACGGCAGTCGAGCACGCCGGCGCCGAACGAGGTCTGTTGATTGTTCAGCAAGGCCCTGACTTGCGCATAGAGGCGGAAGCCACCACGAGTGGAGACAGCATCACCATCCGTGTGGACAAGAGACGCCTGTCCGAAGCTGACTTGGCAATGTCTGTCCTCCACTTTGTCATTCGCACGCAGGAAAACGTGATTCTGGATGACGCCTCCAGGCATAACTCGTTTGCGGGCGACGAGTACATTCGCCAGAGGCACGCGCGGTCTGTTCTTTGTCTGCCACTGCTGAAGCAAGGCAAGTTGATTGCTGTCCTCTATCTCGAAAACAATCTCGCGCCCAACGTGTTTACGCCCTCGCGGATGGCATGTTTGAAGGTGTTGGCCTCCGAAGCAGCGATTTCACTCGAGAACAGCCGTCTGTACCGCGAGCTTCAGGAACGCGAAGCGAAAATCAGGCGGCTGGTTGACTCGAACATCATCGGAGTCTTGATCTCAGACCCTCAAGGCCAAATCCTCGAGGCGAACGACGCCTTTCTCGAGATTGTGGGATACAGCCGCGAGGATCTCACCTCGGGACGCCTCCGGTCGACAAAGCTGAACCCTGCCGAGTGGCAAACCGCGAACGACCTGGCCAGGACCCAAATACGAGCGACCGGAAGCTGCGAAATCTTCGAAAAGGAATACGTACGTAAGGACGGCAGTCGCGTGCCGGTGCTGGTCGGTAGCGCGGCGATCGGGGACACACGGAGCGGGACCGAGGTCGTGGCGTTCGTGCTCGACCTAACCGAGCGAAAGAAGGCCGAGAGGGAGGTTCGGCGTCTAAATCAGCAATTGGAGCAGAGGATCAAGGAACGCACGGCCCAGTTGGCGGAAGCCAACAGACAGCTTGGGGAACGCAATGAGGAACTCGCCAGGGTCAGTCGCATGAAGAGCGAGTTTCTCGCGCGGATTAGTCACGAGCTGCGCACACCGCTCAACTCGATCTCGGGCTTCTCGGATCTGCTCGCTGAAGAGAGTGAAGGCCCGCTTGGAGAGATCTACAGCGATTATGTCCTGCACGTAAAGCAAGGCGCGAACCACCTCACTGCCCTGGTCAATGAGATCCTCGACCTCTCACGGATCGAAGCGGGGAAAATCGAACTGCAGTACGAGGAGTTCACTGCTGCGGACGGAATCTCAGAAGTATTGTCTGTTGCAGGCTCGCTTGCGGAAGCAAAACGGATCGACTTGTGCAACGACGTTCCTTCGGACCTGCGCGTGTTTGCCGATCGCACGCGTTTCAAGCAGATCCTCTATAACCTTGTGGGTAACGCTCTGAAGTTCACTCCTGTGGGGGCGGTACGGATATCTGCCGAGCCTGGTGACGGCGAGGTGCGCTTCCTCGTTAGCGATACAGGCATCGGCATACCGCAGGAGGAGCATAGGGCGATATTTGACGAATTCCATCAGGTGGGCCCCGCATCGACGACTCTACGCAACGGCGCCGGCCTCGGCCTGGCAATCACGAAGCGGCTGGTAGAACTTCACGGCGGCCGCATTTGGGTTGAGAGTGCGCCAGGAAAGGGAAGTCGCTTCTTTTTCACGATGCTGCCCGGAGCCGCCGTCGAGGGCGAGGGCTCTACCATCCACTCGGCAATCTGAGGATTCCGTTTGAAGGGATCCCGGGCTGGAGGCCGGTCATTGTCGGATCACGTCGGACGGACGGGGAATGGCCCTTCACTGCCTGCAGCGGAAGATTTGGCTACAATCTGGTTTTTGGCCGAATGACAGGGGATTTCAGCCATCTTGAAGCTCATCGCCCTGGGCTCATGGGGCACTGTTATCGCATGTTGGGCTCGCCCTTCGATGCGGACGATGCCGTGCAAGAGACGATGATTCGCGCCTGGCGCAGCTTAGATCAGTTTGACGGCCGGGCATCGCTGAAGACTTGGCTCTACCGGATCGCCACCAACGTCTGCTTGGACGAGTTGAAGGACCGCGGGCGACGTGCGCGGCCGATGGAGGAGGGTTCCCCGTCCTCGGGTGCGCCGCCGATTGAGTCACTGACCCAGCGGCCAAGTGCCTATTGGCTCGAACCGATCCTCGACACACGAGCGCTGCCGGCAGAAGCAGATCCTTCCGAACGCGCCATCCTCCGACAGAGCATTCGCCTGGCATTCGTCGCCGCGCTTCAGAACCTCGCTCCAAAGCAACGCGCCGTACTTTTGCTGATGGAAGTCTTGGGATGGTCCGCCGCCGAAGTCGCCGAGACTCTTGAGACTTCGGTGGCGTCCGTCAATAGTGCTCTTCAAAGAGCACGGGCTACGCTCGCAAAACGGAACGTTGAAGAACCAGCCGATCTGACCGAAGCGCAAGAGGGAATGCTAAAGCGCTACGTTGCCGCATTCGAGAGCTATGACGTGGATGGGCTGACAGCGCTGATGCGTGAAGACGTCACGTTCTGCATGCCTCCATACTCGATGTGGCTGCAGGGCCCGGTGGAAATTCGTACGTGGATGCTCGGACTAGGATGTGGTTGCCGGGGTTCGCGCCTGGTTCCCACGGCGGCATGTGGCTGGCCCGCGTTCGCGCAGTATCGCCCGAATCCGCAAGGTGGCTACAAAGCCTGGGCGCTGATTGTTCTGGAGCTTTCCGGCAACCAGATCGCCGGCGTCAATTCCTTTCTGGACACCGAGGCGCTATTCCCCCGCTTCGACCTCCCATTGACCCTTCCCGCTTAGTTCTAAATTGCGCGTTTCCGAATTTTTTCGGAGGCAGCGATGAGTTTGGCCTGTCGCAACAGTCAAGGCCTTCGTAAGGAGAACACAACCTATGACCGCAGCAACATTCTCATCGGCGATGGAGAGGCCAATGATTCAATCCGAAACGACTAACCTGTCCAAGAAGCGTCTTTGGGCTGGGCGCATTTTGAGCGGCTGGGCCGCTCTGTTCTTTGTCATGGACGGTGGCATGAAGCTGTTCAAGCCTCCAGTGGTAGTTGAAGCCACGGTGCAATTGGGCTATCCCGAGTCCGCCATCATCGGCATCGGAGTGGTCTTGCTGGCGTGCACCATCCTGTATCTCATTCCACGGACCGCGGTCCTCGGCGCCGTTCTGCTGACGGGATACCTCGGAGGTGCCGTTGCCACGCACGTTCGCGTGAGTGGGAGCTGGTTCAATATCCTCTTCCCGGTTGTCTTGGGATGCTTCGTCTGGGGCGGCCTGTGGTTGCGCAACAGCAACGTCCGACGATTCTTCCCGCTGATCGATTCCTCTTCCGGGCGTTGAACCGGGCACCGAACACCCCATTGAAGGAGCAAAAACCACATGAAAAGCGCAACTGCGTACATCCACTTTGACGGCACTTGCCGTCAGGCAATGGCCTTCTATCAAAAGTGTCTCGGTGGCGATCTTCACCTTGTCGAATACCCTGATGCGACCGGGAAGGCCTCCACCGAGCCGCCCACTGCCAAAATCATGCATTCGCAACTATCTCGGGCCGGGAGTCCGATCATTATGGCATCGGATGAGACCACGCCGGGATCGCTAAAGCTGGGTAACAACTTCTCCGTGTCCGTTGACTGCGATTCGCTCGAAGAGATCGAGCGACTATTCGCCGCGATCGGTGACAAGGGCCAAGTCCGCCTCCCTCTGGGCAATATGCCTTGGGGAGCACGGTTTGGCATGCTGACCGATCAGTTCGGTGTTCAATGGATGTTCAATTGCCCCATCGGCCAATGAGTCCTGCGATGCCCGACAGGGAGTTCGTGTTCATCGGCGGCTTCCTCGGCCGCTCGTCAGATACATGCAGAGCCGCCGAGAGGACGCGAACTCCCTATTCCTAGCGCAACCGCAGGCATTGGCGCATTCTGATATGAGTTCCCAACGCCGCGTCGGCGCACTAGTCAGCTGAGAACCGAGCCGAACCGGGAGCAACTGAACGCCAGCCTTCATCAATCTGCTGAAAACCTCAAGGCCGTTCTCCGAGCCCATCTTGTGCGGCATCGATCATCGTGGAGCAAAGTCGGTCGTTGGTACACTCGTCTTTGTGAAGGCACGAGCACTCGCGACAGCCAATCTTGAGTTGAGTTCGCCAGAAGCAGTGGAGCGCTTCCGAAGAGCGGCCAAAGCCTTTACGACCCGCGCCACCAAATCTCAAGCAGCCGCGCGCAAGATTCTTGTAGAGGAAGGAATCTACACGAAGTCTGGAAAGCTCGCGAAGCGGTACAGCTGATCCTGCTTGCACCGTCTCACGTCTACCTTCATTCTCGGCTATCACGGCTGCGATGAACGGATAGAAGAGAGCTTGCTCGCTGGCAGTGCACTCAAGCCAAGCAACAACGATTATGACTGGCGGACCCGGGATCTATTTCTGGGAAGCGAACCCGCTACGCGGGCTCGAGTTCGCCACCGAAGCATCGAAACGTAGGAGATCGAGTATCTCAAAGCCCTTTGTGATCGGCGCGATCTTCGAGTTAGGTCTATGCCTCGACTTGACGACTTCCAGCGGTTTGGAGTGGGTGCGGATTGCTTACCACAGCCTTGTCGAGGTGACCCGGGCCGCTGGCCTGGACCTTCCCTCAAACAGCAAAGATCACCTCCGGCGAAACCTCGACTGTGCCGTCATTAGGCGGTTACACACGATTCTGCAGGCAGAGAACCTACCCGCTATCGATAGTGTCAAGGGGGTGTTCACGGAGGGCCAGCCGGCCTATCCGGGATCAGGACTCAGAGAGAAAACCCATATTCAAATAGCAGTAAGGAACCCGCGATGCATCAAGGGGGTGTTTCGTGTGCCAATCGAAGAACTCCGTAAGTAAAACGTTTGGTCCCCCGGTGTATGATTCCCGCC
>DASQVJ010000592.1:0-16340 GCA_035640835.1 Bryobacteraceae bacterium | reverse complement strand
GGATCTCCGGACATCGAAGCTAAACAAGATCCTTGATGGCCCGAAGGATTTCATCAATGCCCTCTCGTTCAGTCCGAACGGCAACACGCTTGCCGCTGCCGGCGAGGAGGCGCGAATTTTCCTGTTTGATGTCGCGACCGGGCAAATTGTGTTTACCCTCCTGGGCCATTCCGGACCGATTGAAGTCGTGGTGTTCAGCCCGAACGGAGCGATCCTCGCAAGCGCGGGACAAGATACAGTCATCCGTCTTTGGGACCCTGCCAAGGGAGAACAGACTCAAGCACTCACGGGCCATGAGGGGCCGATCAGGGCTCTTGCATTCAGTCCGGACAGTCGCCTGTTGGCGAGCGCCGGAGAAGGTACGCAAATCAGGTTGTGGAACGTTGCAACCGGCACACTAGCCAGAGAGCTTTCCGGCCTGACGTCACCTGTGAACGTGCTCGTGTTCGATCCTAAGGGTCTGTTTCTAGCCAGCGCCACGGAAGCAGGCGAGATCGTGCTGTGGAATGTGACCACGGGAATCAGGATCATCAGCATCCCAGTGCCGATAGCTTTCTAAGTCATCTGTCGCGCAGCCGGTCGTGCAGGTCGCATGGCCGGCTCAGCGCGAAATCTATCCAGCCTTCATTTAAAAAAATTGCGAGACCGCCATGAAGTTTAGAGCGATTGTGATCTGCCGTCTTCACGCATGTGTAAATCTGCTTTTGTTGCTGCTCGCCTGGGCCGCAACCACTGAACGTGCAACCGGGCAGCTGCCGGATCCAAACCAGGGACCGGGCGGCCCCATCCTTGTCGTCACATCCAGTTCCGCCACCTACGGCAAGTACTTCGCTGAGATTCTGCGTACGGAAGGTCTGAACGAATTTGCGGTTGTGGACATCGGCGCGGTGTCGGCGACCACGCTCAACAGTTACGATGTGGTGATCCTTGCGCCCCTAGCCGTGAACGCAACCCAGGTGACCATGTTCACCAATTGGGTGAATGCTGGTGGGAACCTCATCGCAATGCGGCCGGACGCTCCGCTCGACAGTTTGCTCGGGCTTACCTCGACGGCTGGGACGCTGTCGAACGCATATCTCGCTGTGAGCAGTTCCACCCTCTTCGGAAACGGCATCGTGAATAAACCGATGCAGTTCCACGGCAGCGCCAAGATTTACAACATGAATGGTGCCTCCACACTGGCCACCTTATACTCGAACGCCACCACCCCCACTCCAAATCCGGCCATTACCATCCGACAAGTCGGAAGCAATGGAGGTAACGCCGTAGCCTTTGCCTTCGACCTCGCAACGTCGATTGTCTATACACGACAAGGCAACCCGGCTTGGGCAGCGCAAGAACGTGATGGTCTTTCGCCGATTCGATCCGACGACAAGTTCTATGGCGCCGCAGCGGGTGACCCACAACCCGACTGGACGGATCTAACCAACCTGGTAGCCATTCCTCAAGCCGATGAGCAGCAGCGCCTGCTGGCGAATCTCGTGCTGCGGGTGAACCTGAGGAAGAAACCTCTTCCCCGCTTCTGGTATCTCCCGTTTGGCAAAAAGGCCGCGGTAGTGATGACCGGCGATGATCACGCCAATGGCGGTACGGCCCCCCGTTTCGAACAGTTCTTAGCGGCTAGCAACGGTGGATGCAACGTGGCCAATTGGGAGTGCATCCGCGGAACTTCCTACATCTACGTCGAGCCCCAAAATCTGTCGGACGCCCAAGCTGCCAGCTATACAGCTCAAGGCTTTGAGGTGGGACTCCACATCAATACGAATTGCGGCGACTACAGCCCAACGTCCCTCAACAATGCGTATACCCAGCAGATCGCAGCGTTCAGAAGCGCTTATCCCAGTATTCCCCCTCCCATCACAGAACGTCACCACTGCATCGCTTGGAGCGATTGGGCGCAAGGGGCCAAAACGCAACTTCAAAACAATATGCGCCTGGACACCAGCTATTACTTCTGGCCCCCCGGTTGGGCGCAGGATCGTCCCGGCCATTTTACGGGGTCCGCGATGCCGATGCGTTTCGCCGATTTGGACGGAACTATCATCAACGTCTACAACCTTCCAAGTCAGATGACCGATGAATCGGGACAGACTTTTCCCTTTACAAGCGACGCTCTGCTAAGCGCGGCGGTGGGCGCCGAAGGGTTCTACGGCGTATACACGGTCAACGCCCACACCGATGCCGCAACAAGCCAGGTTGCCAATGCCGTGGTCTCGTCCGCACGCTCGCGTGACGTGCCAGTCGTATCGAGCGTTCAAATGCTCACATGGCTCGATGCTCGAAATAGTTCCTCGTTCACCGGAATCACCTGGAATGGAACCGCCCTGGGCTTTACCGTCGCCCCCGGGACAGGCGCGAACGGCCTGCGCGCGATGATACCCGCACACTCGGGCACAGGGGTTTTGACCGGAATATCGGGCCCTGGTGGCTCCGTTCCGCTGTCAATCTCCACCATTAAGGGCATCGATTTTGCAATGTTCTCCGCCCCTGCCGGGTCCTACACAGCCACGTACGCGGCCGATACGACACGCCCCACCATAACGACAACCTCACCGGGAAACAATGCTACTGGCGTGAACCAAAATGCGTCCGTTACGGCGACCTTCAGTGAAGCGATGGATCCCTCAACCATCCATTCGACCAGCTTCGAGCTTCGCGACTCAGGAAACGCCGTCGTCCCAGCGAGCATCGTGTACGACCCTTCCACTCGAGTCGCATCACTCACACCCAACAGCCCACTCGCAGCCTCCGCCACCTATTCCGCCACTGTGACTACCACCGTTAAGGACCTGCTGGGAAATGCCATAGCCAACAACAACACCTGGACATTCAGCACCGTAGCCGGTCCAACCTGCCCCTGCAGCGTCTGGAACAGCTCAGCGACTCCTGCAAGTCCAACAGTCAACGATCCCAACGCCGTAGAACTAGGCGTCAAGCTCCGATCTGACTTGAATGGCTTCATCACTGGCATTCGCTTCTACAAAGGCGCCTCGAACACAGGCACTCATGTAGGCAGCTTGTGGACCACGGGTGGCCAACTCCTGGCTTCCGCCACTTTCGCGAACGAGACAGCGTCCGGTTGGCAGCAGGTGAACTTCTCGACACCCGTAGCGATCACGGCCAATACGGTTTACGTGGCTTCGTATCACACCAACACCGGTTTCTATTCCGCCAACAGCGCATTTTTTGCCTCCTCCGGCGTCGACAATTCGCCTCTTCACGTCTTGCAGAACGGCGTTAACGGAGGCAATGGCGTCTACGCATACGGCGCCAGCAGCCAATTCCCATCCAACACTTTCCAGTCGACGAACTATTGGGTCGACGTCGTGTTCACTCTGGGCTCTGGTCCTCCGCAATTGAGCATCACGTCCACGAATCCAACAGGCGGTGCGCCGAACGTCAACATTGGCACCACCGTCAGCGCGACCTTCAACAACACCCTCAATGCTTCGACGGTAACCTCCTCGACATTCACGCTACGGGAAGGAACGAACACCATCACCGGAACCTATAACGTGAGTGGCAACACCGCAACGTTTACTCCAGCCAGCGCCCTCACGCCGTCCAGGACATACACCGTCACCATCACGACAGGAGTCCGTGATACCAACGGCAGCGCCCTCGCGAGCGACCAATCCTGGCAGTTCACAACTGCGGCGGGCTCCAGCGCCTGCACCAACCCAGCGAATGCCATCGTCGCCGAGAACTGCCTCACTGGCAATCTGCCTTCTGAATGGGACGTCTCAGGAGCAGGCGACTCCACAATCCAGGGCTTCACCACGGATATCAGCGTGAACGTAGGTGGCACCGTCAGCTTCAAGATCAACACCCCTGCCTCCACCTCTCGCCTCGACATCTACCGCATGGGTTACTACGGCGGCAACGGAGCCCGAAAGATAGCCACCGTGAACGTGACCAGTGCCCAGAATCAGCCGGCGTGTTTGACCAACGCCGCTACCGGCCTCATCGACTGCGGCAACTGGAACGTGTCGGCAACATGGACCGTGCCGGCGAACGCGACATCAGGAGTCTACTTCGCGAAAGCCGTGCGCGGAGATAACGGAGGAGCAAGCCACATCTTCTTCATCGTTCGCAACGATGCAAGTAAATCGGACATCTTGTTCCAAACTTCCGATACGACGTGGCAGGCCTACAACGACTATGGAGGCAACAGCTTATACACCGGCGGGCCTGGAACCAACCCCGGTCGCGCCTACAAAGTCAGCTACAACCGCCCGTTCCGAACGCGTGTCGTCGAACCCGAAACCTGGGTCTTCAACGCCGAATATCCGATGATCCGCTGGCTCGAAGCCAATGGCTATGACGTGTCCTACTTCTCGGGTGTCGATACGGAGCGCAATGCGGCTCTGATTCGAAACCACAAGGTGTGGATGTCCAATGGCCACGACGAATACTACTCTGCCGGCCAGCGCTCCAGCGTCGAGGGCGCTCGCGACGCAGGTATCAACCTGGCGTTCTTCAGCGGGAACACCATGTTCTGGAAGACTCGATGGGAGAACTCCATCGATGGGGCAAACACGCCCTTCCGCACCTTAGTGTCTTACAAGGAAACACACGCAAATGCGAAGATCGATCCCATCGGCGCAGCAGTGTGGACCGGCACCTGGCGGGATCCACGCTTCAGTCCGCCCGCCGACGGTGGCCGGCCCGAGAACGCCGTCATGGGGACCCTGTTCCGGATCAACGGCCCGGTGACCGCGACAATCACTGTGCCACAAGCTGCCGGGCGCATGCGCTTCTGGCGCAACACCTCTGTGGCGACATTGGGAACCGGACAGGTCGCCACCCTCGCTCCCGGAACCATCGGTGCCGAGGTCAACGTCGACGAAGACAACGGCTTCCGCCCCGCTGGGCTGTTTGAGCTTTCGAACACTCCATTTAGCGACCAGTCCAACTTCCTGCAGGATTACGGCAGCACCTACGGCCCCGGCTCGGGTGTCCACAAACTCACGCTGTACAAGGCGCCGAGCGGGGCTCGAGTGTTCTCCGCCGGAACCTACCAGTGGGCTTGGGGCCTCGATTCGAACCACGACCGTAGCGACCTGGGCAACACCACCGATGCCCGCATGCAGCAGGCGACCGTCAACCTCTTTGCTGATATGGGTGTTCAACCTACGACCTTGCAAACAGGCTTGACGCCAGCGGTAGCGTCCAGCGATGCAACCGCTCCATCTTCCACCATCACTTCACCGACTGCGGGATCTACGATACCGACCGGCACAGCCGTGACCATTACCGGCACCGCGACCGAGGCGGGCGGAGGACTCGTGGCAGCCGTCGAAGTCTCTGTCGATGCGGGCGCCACTTGGCACCCTGCTGTTGGTCGAGAGTCTTGGAGTTACTCATGGACCCCGACCACGGCAGGCTCGGTGACCATCAAGAGCCGAGCTGTCGACGATAGCGGAAATCCGGAAGTCGCGGGCGCAGGCGTCAACGTAACCGTCGGCAGCGGCGGCGGGACCGGTTGTACAACGAACTGCACCATTTGGCCGAGTACCACCGTGCCAGGCGTTGTCGATCAGGGTCCGGATAATTCAGTCGAGCTCGGTGTTCGGTTCCGATCCGACGTGAACGGCACTATCACTGGCATTCGCTTCTACAAATCCACCGCGAACACGGGCACACACATCGGGAGCCTCTGGTCAGCAAGCGGCCAGTCGCTCGCCTCCGCCACATTCAGCTCGGAAACTGCTTCGGGCTGGCAGCAGGTGAATTTCGCAACTCCTGTTGCGATCACGGCTAACACCGACTACATCGCCTCGTACCACGTCAACGCCGGGCACTACAGTCAGGATCTGAACTACTTCACGAACGCTGGCGTCGACCGGCCCCCGTTGCACGCACTCCGTTCTGGCGTCTCAGGTCCCAACGGCGTGTACGCCTACGGAAGCACCAGCACTTTCCCGTCGCAAACGTTCAACGGTGCGAACTACTGGGTAGACGTGGTCTTTAATGCCGGAAGTGCTCCGACCCTTTCTTCGATTGCTGTCACGCCGTCGAATCCGAGCATTCCAGTAGGTGCAACTCAGCCCTTCACGGCCACTGGCACCTATTCCGATGGCAGTACACAAAACATCACTGGCAATGTGACTTGGGCTTCTGCGACTACGACAGTGGCCACCATCACCAGCGCTGGAGTCGCAACAGGCGTGAGCGCTGGAACAAGCAACATATCGGCCACGTCGGGGAGCATCTCCGGAAGCACGACTCTAACAGTCACATCTGCACCCGCCCAGCTCACCATTACCACCTCGACACTTCCAAATGGAACGATCGGTACGGCATACTCGGCAACATTGGCAGCAAGTGGAGGAGTCACACCTTACACTTGGGCCATCACCACTGGAGCCCTGCCTGGCGGCCTCACCTTGAATGCCTCCTCGGGGGCCATTAGCGGAACTCCTAGTACCGCAGGTACAACAACATTTACCGTTCAAGTGACCGATTCTGCCACTCCTGCCGGCTCGGCAACCAAGAGCCTTAGCATCACCATCGGCAGCGGGGGCGGAACCGGTTGTACACCCAACTGCACCATCTGGCCAACCAGCACGGTGCCGGGCGTTGTCGATCAGGGTCCGGATAGTCCAGTCGAGCTCGGTGTTCGATTCCGATCCGACGTGAACGGCAGTATCACCGGCATTCGCTTCTACAAATCCACCGCGAACACGGGCACACATGTCGGGAACCTCTGGTCAGCAAGCGGCCAGTTGCTCGCCTCCGCCACATTCACCTCCGAGACGGCTTCGGGCTGGCAGCAGGTGAATTTCGCAACTCCTGTTGCGATCACGGCTAACACCGACTACATCGCCTCGTACCACGTCAACACCGGGCACTACAGTCAGGATCTGAACTACTTCACGAACTCCGGGTTCGACCGGCCCCCGTTGCACGCACTCCGTTCTGGCGTCTCAGGGGCTAATGGTTTGTACGCCTACGGAAGCACCAGCACTTTCCCGTCGCAAACCTTCAACGGTGCCAACTATTGGATAGACGTAGTTTTCCAGTAGCGGAACCGCTCACCTCTAACCTCACGACCACAACGGCCACTTACGTTCTCGGAAGCAATTCCGATACCTGGGGTCGCACTTGGACACCAACCGAACTCGGCAACACAACATTCCGAGTTCGAATCATCAACGTCGCCTCCTCAACGGCACGCACGTTCTCTCTGGACAGCGTCGCCGTTCAGGTCACGTATTAACCCTCCGAAACTTCACGCGGGGGTTCACTTACTTGAGTGAGCCCCCGCGAGTCTCAAGCCCTTCCCCGTACGCCCTCCCCAATGACTTCCCCGCCCTCTCCTGACCCACTTGTAGATCTCCATTACCCACAAAGCCGAGCTACTCACCAGCACGCACACTCCCCAATCACGCCAGCTTAAGGATGTGATCTTGAGCGCGTTCTGTAGGAACGGAGTGTGGACTGCCACCACCTGAAATACCAGCGAGAGCAGGAGAGCATAAATCAAGTAAGGATTCGGATGCCAGTTCTTGAAGGCGCTCTCTCGATGCGATCGTGAATTGTAGGCGTTGAAGAGTTGAAAGAGCACGAGCGCGGTGAACGCCATCGTCCGGCCGTGCTCGATTCCGCGGTCTCCAGGCAAGAATCCTGCCGGCAGAGAAGCTTCGAGCACCAGCAAGCTACCCACAGCCATTACAAAGCCCACGAGTGCGACAGCGGCCAACATTTCCGCCGTAATCACGTGTTCCGTGGGCGGTCTCGGCGGCATCTTCATCAGGTGTGGTTCGGGTGGGTCGACACCGAGGCCCAGCGCCGGAGGTCCGTCCGTCATCAAGTTGATCCAAAGTATCTGTGTCGCCAGCAATGGCATAATCAACTCGTTCCCGCTGCGCAAACCCAGCACCCATCCCAACACCACGCCCAGAAACACCGTCAGGACCTCGCCAAAATTCGACGAGAGCAGATAGCGCAGGAACTTCCGGATGTTGGTGAAAATCGCTCCGTCGCCCGTCATCGCGACAATCGCGCCCCTCTTCTGCAAGGCATGCACAATCCGGAGTTTATGTTCGGGATTCACGCGTGCGTACACCGACACCTCGGTCACCTTGGCCAGCAACGCATTCTCATCCATCTGTTCGAGCTCCGCACCGGCTAACACGTGGTCGCCTTGTGCAATCCCCAACTCCCGTGCGATCGTGAGGGCCGTGCCCGGGTGATCCCCGGTGATCATGATCGGGCGAATGCCGGCCTCCTTGCATTTCTTGACAGCGTCGTATGCTTCGGGCCTGGGTGGATCGATCATGCCGACCAGACCGCAAAAGGTCAACTCACGCTCCAGTTCGCTCGCTTCCGCATGTTGCCAATCGAGGTCCGTTGGGAGCGTTCGAGAAGCGACACCCAAGGTGCGCAGAGCCTCGCCCGTCAGGGCCGCGTTCAACCTCAGAAGCTCCGCACGACGAGCCTCCGTCAACTCGCGCACCTGCTGGCCCTGGTGCCACTCAAAGCTGCAATGCTGCAGGAGAACATCGGGCGCGCCCTTCGACCAAAGCACTCGTGCGCCCGTCCCGTCTCCGCTTTCGTGAATCGTGCTCATCATCTTGCGATCCGATGAGAATGGATTCTCACGAACTCGGGGGAAGCGCCTCTCGAGCTCGGCCTTGTCCAAACCCGCCTTCTTAGCTGCCACCACCAGCGCCGCTTCAGTAGGATCGCCTGAGATGGTCCAACGGTCTTCCCGTTGCATCACGCTCGCGTTGTTGGCCAGAGTACCGCCGGTCAAAACGCTGATGACCTCAGACCAGTGCTGGTCACCAATCTTCCCTCCCTGGAGCAGAAGAAGAGTGCCGACAACCACCAGCGCAATCATCACAACAAGGCCGCCCAAGCGCTTCCCGACACGATCGAGTTCGCGTTGCAGCGGTGTGGGTTCCGGTTTCGTTTGACTCAGGAGACCGGCGATGCGTCCCAGCTCGGTTTGCATCCCCGTCGCGGTCACCACGGCACGACCGTGCCCGTACGCAACGGTCGTTCCTGCGAAAACCATATTGCGTCGATCAGCAAGGGGAGCTGACGCCGGCACCGGCTCCGTGCTCTTTCGAACGGGAACACTCTCCCCCGTGAGCGATGCCTCCAAAGTGCGCAACTCCACTACTTCGATCAATCGTGCATCAGCAGGGATCGTGTCGCCCTCTTCGATCTTGAGTAGGTCGCCGGGCACTACTTGGTCCGCTGGGATTCTCCTCTCCTGACCGTCTCGAATCACCTTCGCTTCTGGTGCCGACATTCTCCTCAGTGCGGCAAGTGCCGCCTCGGCGCGCTCTTCCTGCGTGAATCCGAGAATCGCGTTCAGCAGCACGATCGATAGGATCACTACTGAGTCGTACGGAAAGGCCTCGTCCCGCTCGAGGTACCAGACCACGAACGAGACAACCGCCGCCACCATCAGGAGAATCACAAGTGTGTCTTGGAATTGATGGAGGAAGCGTTGCCACGCTGGCGGACCCTCTTGTTGCCGAAGCTTATTTGGTCCGTAGCGCTTAAGGCGCTCCCTCGCTTCGGCTTCGCTGAGTCCACGCTCGCTATCCGTTTGGAGCTTCGCTACGATTTCGTCCTTGTGCAGGGCGTGGTAATCAGCGCTCACTTCATGCGTATCGTCGCACGCCATCACCAACACGCCCACGTCTGGCGCGAATAATTTATGTCTCCGCAATTCCACTTAAAATCTATAAAGGCGCATGACACAGTTACTCGTATCGGCCCGTCTACTCAGTGGCTTCTCCGCACGCAACAGCGTTCACACAGAATCTGCTGGGGCCGCCATCCTGGATCTGCAAGTCGATACTAACCGTCCGCAAAGTGGTGCGCAAGCCGTCGAGAGTAATCATTCAACCGAGAAACTCCGGGACGGCCGCCAACGATGAGGCTGCTTTGGCGGCATCTTCCCCTATACCTCGTTTTGTTTCTGGGACGCGCGCTCCTCTGTGCCGAAGGGACCCCGGATGGCGACGGCCAGGGTACCTTATCAACCCTCAAACGGCTTAGCCTTGAAGAACTCTCTGACATCAAGGTCACGTCGGCTACAAAAGCACCGCAGCAACTTTCCCGCGTCCCCATGGCGATCTTCGTTATCACAGCCGACGAGATTCGACGCGCCGGTGTCACGAACATCCCCGAAGCGCTTCGGCTGGCGCCCGGTGTGGACGTAGCCCGTATCGAGGGCAGCAAATGGGCCGTCGGCGTCCGAGGATTTGCCAGCCGCTTCGCTCGATCCGTCCTCGTTCTGATCGATGGCCGAACCGTCTACACCACGCTGTTTGCGGGCACCTATTGGGAGGTACAGGACACCCTCCTTGAGGACGTCGATCACATCGAGGTGATCCGAGGACCAGGCGGAACAATTTGGGGCCCAAATGCGGTCAACGGCGTCATCAACATCATCACCAAGCACTCTAGCCAGAGTCAGGGGGTTCTTGTCACGGCAGGAGGCGGCAACGAAACCCAAGGACTTGCTCAGTTCCGGTATGGCGGGGCTCGCGGCAGCCGCTTTCATTACCGTATCTACGGCAAAGCCTTCACACGAGGCCCTCAGTACCACCATGACCTGCGAAATTACGACGATTGGCGCTCCTCGCAAGCGGGATTCCGTGCCGACTGGACCCGTTCTGATCACGACTTCGTGACTCTGCAGGGCGACCTGTACAAGCAGGAAGCAGGACATCGTCTTTCCGTCCACAGCTATACCCCGCCCTTCCTACGACGTGTTGAACAGAACGCCGATCTCTCCGGTGGCAACCTGATGGGTCGCTGGACGCGTTCACTCTCGAACGGGTCCACGCTGCAGATCCAGACCTTCTACGATCACACCGGACGCTTTGAAGCAAGCTTGGGTGAAAGGCGTGATACGTTTGATCTCGACTTCAACATTCGAGGACCCGAAGCCTCCCTCCATCGATTCTCCTGGGGCGCTGGTATCCGCACTAGTCGAGGAGCTGCGGAAGAAGTCACGACCGGTATCATCCTCGATCCCTGGACCCGAACGGATTATCTGTTAACTGGCTTCATACAGGATGAAATTGCGCTCAACGAGCAGGTGTCGCTGACGATTGGCACAAAGTTGCTACGCACAAACTTTGCCGATTTCGAATATGAGCCCAGCGCTCGCATGCTCTGGGCACCCTCAAAAAGCATCTCAGCCTGGGCCGCGGTCACTCGAGCCGTGAGAACCCCATCACGCTTGGAGCGAGACGCCTTCGTGTCACTATTCGTCAACACCAGACCTGATGGCATTCCCGCCTTTGGCCGATTCAACGCGAATCGACAATTCACCTCCGAGACTTTGACCGGATATGAACTCGGCTACCGGCAACTCTTGGTTGGCGATCTGTACGTGGACTTCGCTTCATACTTCAACCAATACGAAGACCTGAATAGCCAGGAAATCACCGGCAGTGCATTCATCGAAACAACGCCTCAGCCCACGCACCTGCTACTGCCGGTTCAAATCCGCAACGGGCTCTACGGCACTTCGAACGGTTTTGAGATCGCACCCGAATGGCGTCCCGCGGAAATTTATAGGTTGCGCGGTTCCTACTCGTACCAGGTGATCGCCCTGAACAAATACGAGAACAGTCAGGACGTCGGAAGCGCACCGGTCTTCGAACGTTCGAGCCCACGACACAAAGCGGTCGTGCAATCCAGCTTCAACTTGCCTAAGGGACTTGAATTTGACCTCACCTATCGATACGTCTCCTCGCTCGCCGCGCAGAACATTCCGCAGTATTCGACAGGTGATGCCCGCCTGGGATGGCGAATACGGCCCAATGTGGACATCTCGCTCATTGGCCGCAACCTGCTTCAGCCGAATCATATAGAATTCACAAACGAGGCAGGCATAGCCGTTGGGATTCGACGAGCGGCCTTCGTCCGCTTGACCTGGACGCAGTGAGTCTGGCGATCGTGGTGCGAGCTCAGCCATCTCCGCGGGCCCCCTTTCAAGCCCGTAGATCGTGTATTGGGCTCCTTTCGATCGCACTTCTCGTGCTGCTTTCCGCCGGCAGGCTGTTCGCCGAATCCGCCTCTGAGTATGAGGTGAAAGCGGCCTTCCTCCTCAACTTCACCCGATTCGTCGAATGGGATAGTATCGACCTCCCGCCCAACGCGCCGCTCTCCATCTGCATCCTCGGCGAGGATCCGTTCGGCCGCACCTTAGACGATGCAGTACAAGGAGAACAGGTCGGGGAACATAAAATCAGCGTGCAGAGAATCAAGCCCGATGACGAAACGACCTGCCACCTCGTGTTCGTCAGCCGAAGTCAGAAGGATACGGCAAAGCTGCTTTCAAAGTTCCCGTCAGGAGTACTCACCGTCGGAGAAGGGACCGAATTTCTCAAACACGGTGGCATGATCGCCTTCGTCCTGGAGAACCGGCGAGTCCGTTTCGACATCAGTATGCCCGCGGTTCGCGGTGCAGGTCTTCGACTCAGTTCGCGTCTGCTCACGGTAGCGAGGTCCGTCTTGAAATAGCATGGCCGGCCCGACTCGAAACTGGAGACACTTCCGCGACTGGCCCATCAAACGCAAGCTTCTCGCCGTAATCGTCGTCACCACCACCATAGCCTTGGGGTTGGCCACCATCGGCATCATCATCGTCGATACCGAGTTCTTCCGGCACACGCTCGAGCGCGAGCTCTTCGCCCTATCTCAAATCGTCGCTGACAATGTAACGGGACAACTTGCGTTCGAGGATCCCGAAGCAGCGGCCCAAACACTCGCAGCTCTGCGTGCGCGGCCTCATCTGGTCGCAACCTGCATCTATCGATTGGATGGCAGCGTCCTCGCCCGTTACTCGAGGGCCGATACGGACCGAAGATGTCCCGACCCGCAACGCAGTCTCCAAGTGTGGGACGTCCCCGACGGTATCGCCATCTCTCGACCAGTCGTGCTGGAAAATAAACCGCTTGGAACCTTGACGCTCCTGTATGATCTCGGCGAGATCCGGCAACGCAGAGTATTGTACGGCGGCACTGTCCTGTTGATCCTCGTTGTGTCGACCATTTTCGGGGCTGTGTTCTCGTCACGCCTTCGGGACAAGATTTCGGTTCCCATCGTTCGACTGGTCGAGACTGCCACGTCCGTCTCGAAGAGCAACGACTACTCTCTGCGAGCCCAGAAGCTCACCGGCGATGAGATGGGGACTTTGGTGGATGCGTTCAATGATATGCTCGCCCGCGTACAATCCCGCGATGACGAGCTGCGGCAATTGCTGAAGGATCGCGAGGAGGCAAATCGCGAGCTCGTGCGGCTGAACGAGGACCTGGAAAGATTCGCATTCGTCGCGAGCCACGATCTTCAAGAGCCTCTCCGCATGATCACGGTTTACACTCAACTGCTGCAGAGACGGTCGTTGTTGGACAGCAGTCCTCAGTCGAACGAGTACGTCGCGAACATCGTGAACGGGGCGCGGCGCATGCGTGAACTCCTGGACGATCTGCGAATCTACGCCGAGCTCGGCGGGCCTGGAGATCCAGTCGTCAGGGTCGACATGAACCAAGCCCTCGCGAAGGCGACAGATAATCTGTCCCTCACGATTGAATCGAGCGGCGCCGAGATTACAAGCAACCCGCTACCGACCATAAATGCTTACGAAGCCCACCTCGTCCAGCTATTCCAGAATCTGATTGGAAACGCCATCAAATATCGAAGCGAGAGCACACCCAGGATCTGCGTCGATTACTCACGTGAGAAGGAGCTCCGGTTCTCGATCTCCGACAACGGGATAGGAATCGCGCCCGAGTTCCACGACAGAATCTTTGTACCATTTAAGAGATTGCACGGCGCGAACATCCCTGGCAGTGGCATCGGACTTTCCATTTGTAAACGCGTGGTCGAACGATACGGCGGCAGGATTTGGGTGGAATCGCATGCTGGCGCGGGAGCGACGTTCCACTTCGCATTCCCGGAAAGCCTTCTGGCCACGCCGGTCAATGGGAGGAACTCCCCTTGAGCAATCCTGCCAAACCAAAGGTGCTCATCATTGAAGACAACCCGTCGGATGTTCAACTCTTTCAACTTGCGCTCGAAGAGGTCGGCCTGGAGTGTGATCTGATCATCGTCCAGGACGGAGGTGAGGCGTTAGCTTGGGTCCAGGCCTATGTCGACAGCAACGACAGCAGCGATCGTCTGGACCTCGCCGTCATCGATCTAAACCTGCCTAAATATGACGGCCTGGAGATTCTCTCCACTATGCGCATACTTTCGGGACTCCAACGTGTGCCGGCGCTTGTTCTTAGTTCCTCCGCCTCGCCAAAAGACATCGCGCGGGTACGCAGCCTTCCGGACACCGAATACATGACCAAGCCGTTGGACCTTGATCAATACATCCAGCTTGGCAACCTCGTACGCCGCCTGCTCGACGGTCACCGCTAAGCCCTGATGGCCTGGTAACGCGAGTAACGCCCACAGTAAATCCCGGAATCACCTGCAGTTACTTCTCACAGCCAGGAAATGGATGTATTCTTCCGGGGAGAACACTTCGTGCGGTCTTTCATCGAGGCTAGCGAGTCTTCGTCAGTTCTGCGCGATTGCCAACTTGTGCAGCAGGCCGCCTCCGATCCGGAGGCCTTCGCGAAACTTTATTCGCTGTACCGTGACGACTGCCTCCACGTGGCGCATGTCATCCTGGAAAACTGGAGCGACGTGGAGGATGCGGTGCAGCAAGGTCTGATGAAAGCCTTCATCCACCTTGCTCTCTTTGAGATGCGAGCGAGCTTCCGCTCCTGGCTCATGCAGATCGTCATCAACGAGTGCCGGATGATCTTACGCCAACGCCGGCGCGCGTCGCTTGTCAGCATCAACGAACCAGCAGGCGGTCGAGCCTGGGAGCTTCCCTCCCGAGAGCGATCGCCCGAAGAACAGTTCCATCTGCGCGAGGTCAGCGCAACGGTCCGGGATCAGCTTCAACGTTTGCCCTCCGGCTTTCAAGACCCCTTGACCTTGCAGGTCTACGACGAGCTCGGAATCGAAGCGGTTGCCGAGCGCCTGGGCCTCACTCGCGAGACAACCAAAACTCGCTTGCGAAGAGCGCGTGAGAAGCTCCGGGTTCATCTCAAACGATCCCAGGTCGTGCCCAACGGGACAATACCCGTCTCGCAAACGGCTTCGAAATAGGTGGCCTCACCGCGCGAAAGACACGCGAAAACCCGTGGTCAGGAGAATATCGTTCCGTTGCCGGCCGAACACCGGGTTGCTCAGGAATCGGTCGCTGCCCGTTATGTGGAAGCTCAACCATCTGCGAAGAGCCGTCGCAGTGCCCACGTCGAAGTTCATGCGGTATGCCCCGGCATCCGTCACGTTGTTAAACATCCGAAAGCTCTGGGTCACCGATGTGGTCGAGTTGAAAGCGTGGCGGAAGTCATCACCCCAATACGCTTCCCCCGAGTTTCGCGCCAACTCCCGGCTGAAATTTTCCCGGTTGTACGAAGCGCCGCCAAGCACGTCGAGGATCGTGCGGTCTGATTTGATCAGATGCACCCCCAAGCCGCCGCCCGCCACGAAGCGCAGGTCCAGGTTCTGAAAGTTGTTGTTCTCGTAATCGTTGAAGAAACTGAAAAACGTTCGTCCACTGATGTCGTGGTTGTACGCCCACCCAGCTCGCACAGCATCGGCAGTCGCTGACGCGATTCCATCGACGGTAGCTGTTGAGTAAATCTGGTTCAGATAGACGCGAGTCTTGTCGGTGCGTGTTGGCCGAATCATCTCGAATGCGGTACTAAATGTATTCGTGCGGGCGTTGCCTCGGGCCAGCGCGAAACCGATATCAAAATAGCCGGCCCAAAGCTCAAACCAGCTCGGAGCGAACAACCTCTCGAACTTGCGCTGTTCATCGCCATTTCGAATTGCAAGGATCTGCGGAAGTGAAGTTCGAATTTGCCTCACAGGCGTGGCCACGCGGACCTCGCCGGATTCTGTGTCGAGCGTCCCGTTCAGCTTTTGTCCGTCCATCAACTCCACATAGACAGGCTCTTCCACTTCAATCGACGCAACAGCGCTCCACGGCAGATTGATGTCGCCAAGGAACTCGCTTCTGGCCGTGAGCCTGTCGCCATCTTTCTTGACAAGTGCCGCTGTGATGCGGTCGCCGTTCTTCAACACGATTACGTCAGCCGTTGCGTACGTGGCAACCAGCAGCGCCATACAAAGGACACGAAAGGTACGGCGTATGATTTCTGTCAACGTCTCCTCTCCCGGAATTTATGAGATTGGCTCGAGGGCCGGCCTCGAGCGTGGGTGCTGCTAGATAGGGGTCGATTGTCCCTACACGACTATGCTAAGCGGGAGCCCGGAACGAGGACCAATTAGCG
>DASQVJ010000591.1:0-4083 GCA_035640835.1 Bryobacteraceae bacterium | reverse complement strand
CACCTCCGCCGTTCTAGCGCGGTAGATGCCATGCACAAGCTCGGCTATCGTAACTGGAGACAGCGAAAGCTCGATTTCTCCGTAGGCCGCTCGGATGGCTTCCACGAGTTGAGGGACGGGAAGGCCTTTTCGCTCCGCTGTGATGACGATACTCGAGTCGAGCACTACTCCCAGGACGGCGGATTCCATGGTTGCTGGTGGCTCGCGATGACGGCCTCCAGATCCTTTCCGAAGTCAGGATCGAGTGTAACCTTGGAGTTGCGTTCCTTCGCCTGCCGGAGGATTTCCGAGATGGGTCGCCCGCTTCGGTGCGGCGTACGAATGACGGTCACGGGGCGATGATCCTGCTCCACGATCACCTCGACCCCTTCCTTAACCTTGGCCAAAATGGCGTGGATGTCGCGGGTAAGTTCGGCTTCCGTAATGCGGACCGTTGCCATCACTTCGATCATAGCGTTGTTCCTCCTGGTTGTTCGGCGAACTCCTCGACCAGCTCTCCAACGAACAAATCGCCAACTCAGCTCTTTGAAAATCGAATATCGATTCGCCCGTTCACCGTTGCGCCCGAAACTCGGGCTCTTACCGGTGGTCAGAGCCTAGAGGAGGAGAAAATGCCGCAGCACGAATACGATGGTTTGTCCTTTGGCGAGAAGTTTTCCGAGCAGCAGGAGCGAGATGATCTCCGCTTTCGTCGAGAATTCCGCCAGGAAGGAACCGCGACGTTGTACGACAGGTTCGGCGGATACTACGGCAACGGTGGCCAGGCCCAAGGTGGGTACATGGGCGGCATGGGCACGAGCGCGAACTACCGGGGACGCGGGCCGAAGGGTTATGTCCGGTCGGACGAAGGGATTCGCGATAAGGTATGCCAGCGCCTCACGGATGATCCCGATGTGGATGCTACAGAAGTTGATGTCGAGGTCACGAGTGGAGAAGTGACGCTTACCGGAAGGGTAGAGAGTCGCGGGATGAGGCGTGCGGCTGAAGACGTCGCAGCGGGCGTTCCAGGCGTTCGCGACGTGCACAACCGCATCCGTATAGCAGGCCAGAACGCGAGTCAACCTCAGCGTGAAGATCATCAGGGCGAGCGCGTCGAAGGCGCCCTAAGCTCAACGCAAACGGCGAGGCAGAGCTAGCCCGATGAACGGACTTTTGGGGGGCGCCTTGGCAGGGGCCGCTGCGACTGTTCCCATGACCCTCGTGATGGAGACGGGATTCCGGTACCTGCCCCCTCATGAGTCGTATCCGTTGCCGCCCAGGCGCGTTACCGAGAACGTCACTGCGGCGGCCGGAGTCCATCATGAGCTCTCGGAGGAACACCATGCTAAGCTCACCTGGATCAACCACTTCGGATATGGAGCGGCAGCCGGGATTGTCTATGAACTAGTGAAAGAACGTCTGCCCGGGCCTCCCGTTGTAGCCGGCGCGCTGTTTGGACTCGGGGTTTGGGCCGGATCGTACCTGGGGTGGCTACCGGCTGCCGATTTGCATCCCCCGGCGACGGAAGAAGGTCCAAATCGGAACGCCTTGATGATTGCAGCGCATTTGGTGTGGGGCGCGGCACTCGGGAAGATGGCCGGAAAGTAAAACCAGGCTCGGCGGTGTGCGATCCTGGACACTTCCCGAAATCATGGCGTCGCAGCTACGTGCCTTCATCACGGCAGATCAGATTCAGAATCGTATTGCAGAACTTGGGAACCAGATCGATCGTGATTACGGCGGAAAGCCGATCACGATGATCTGCATCCTCAAAGGCGCTTGCTACTTCTTCTCCGATCTATCACGAGCCGTGACCTGCCCGGCGCGATTGGATTTCCTGGGGTTATCGAGTTACGGCCGGGACAAAACAACGTCGGGCCAGGTGAAGCTGACGAAGGACCTCGATCAGCCGATCCAGGACGCTGATGTTGTGGTGGTGGAAGACATCGTCGATAGCGGCATTACGATCAGCTACCTCATCGAGGCGCTGAGCGCGAGAAAGCCAAAGTCGCTCGAGATCGCGACTTTGCTGGATAAGCCGGATCGGCGCCAGCGACCGGTGAAAGTGAAGTACGTCGGTTTCGAAATTCCCGACCAGTTCGTCGTCGGTTACGGGCTCGACTATGCGGAAGAATATCGCAACCTTCGGGACGTCTGCATCCTGGAATCGGTCGACTAATCCACTTGCGTCAGCAGCGCTCCGGATGCATTCTGGATGAGTTCCCGGTGCTGAATCGGGGACCGAAGGAGGGATCCTGATGCTTGCTGGTTTTAAGAGCTTCATCATGCGAGGTAACGTCATCGACCTCGCGGTAGGCGTCATCATCGGCGCTGCGTTCGGCGGAATCGTAGACAGCTTGACCAAAGATGTGATCACGCCGGTGCTTGGGATGTTAGGCGGTCAACCGGACTTTTCGGCCTGGAAGGTGGGTGCGATCGGGATCGGTAATTTTATTAACGCGGTACTCAGTTTCCTGATAAAGGCGGCCGCGCTGTACTTCTTTATCGTCGTGCCATTCAGCAACCTTGTCGCGAGGCTGGTGACAGTTGCGCCCCCCACGCCTTCAGAGCAGTATTTGAAAGAGATCCGCGACCTGTTGCAAGCGAGTCGTACAAGCCAGGCGAAGGCCTGATTAGACCCTCGCCAGCTTATCGGTCACGTGGATCATGCCATTTGTGCAGGCGATATCGCTTCGAATGATCCTGGCTCCACCGAGTCGGACGTCGGCCTCGGACCATTGGACTCGCAAGGTGTTACCCGCCCGCGTTTTGAGTTGGCACACGGTGCGGAGGTCGGCCACGAGCTGTCGACCTTGGGCGATGACGTTCTCGATCTCCTCACGATTGGGCGGATGGGTTCCGAGTGCCCCCGCCTCGGGAACGAAGACGGTGAGGGGGCTGATCCCGCGCAGCACGTGTTCAAGACCAGCTTCCCGTACGGCTCCGATGAACTCGTCGAGCCCTTCGCGCTCGAGCGTTTCAAAGATGGTCACCGTTCGGAGTTCCTCGGCAATCGGCCCGGTCCCTTGACCCTGCGTGGTCTGTTCCTGAAATGCCATGCAGATAGGACGCTGAGCGGCGTCCTGTTGCGCGGATGGTTTACGGTGAGAGGCGGACGATGCGCCAAGCGCTGTCTTCGAGCACATAACAAAGGCGATCGTGTAGACGGCTCGACCGGCCCTGCCAAAATTCCCAGCGAAGAGGAATGACGCGAAAGCCGCCCCAATGTGGCGGCCGCGGGATCGCTGATCCCGAGAAGCGCTTGGCGACCTCCTCGTACTGCTGCTCGAGAAGCTCACGGCTCGAGATCGGGGTGCTTTGCGCGGAGGCCCATGCTCCCAGGCGGCTTCCTTCAGGGCGCGATCGGAAGTACGCGTCGGCCTCTTCGTCGGAAACGTGGATCACTGTACCGGAAACGCGCACCTGGCGCTCCATTTCGCACCAGTGAAACAGCAGCGCGGCTCGAGGATTGGCTTCGAGTTGGCGTCCCTTCACACTGTCGTAATTCGTGTAGAAGACGAGTCCGCGTTCATCGAATTCCTTTAAGAGCACAACGCGGGCGTCCGGCTCGCCATCAGGAGTACAGGTAGCAAGCGTCATCGCGTTCGGCTCGCAGAGGTTTGCCCCAATCGCCTCGCGAAACCAAATAGCGAATTGATCGAAGGGGCTTGGGCGAAGGTCTGTTTCGCTCAGGCCCGCATAGGTGTAGTGGCGCCGTAAGTCGGACAGGTTCACTAAAAGATTAGTTTGACACCAGCAACTGCCCAGGCACGCGGAGCCGGGAATCCGTCTTCGTAACGTCGGCGGTTGGTGATGTTCTCGATGCGTGTATAGAGCCGTGCCGTGAGCCGTTCACGCAATGGGATGGTGTAGTGGACTGCCACGTCGGCGCGCAGAGGTCCTTTGAAGACGAAGTCTCGGGAGCCGCTGCCGGTGAAGAGCGGGTAGGTGTAGCTGGACGTGGCGAGGATGTCCGTTGCGACGTCGAGCCGTTGCCAGAGAGTCTGATTGGCGCGCAGAGTGAACGAGTGGTCGGGGATGCGCAGAGCTCGGACGCCAGAGGGCTCGTCGGAGTTGGTGTATGTGTATGAAGTTTGCACGAGA
>DASQVJ010000590.1:0-3840 GCA_035640835.1 Bryobacteraceae bacterium | reverse complement strand
GTCGTAATCAGCCTTCAGCGCTCAGCCCTTCCACGCTTACCCAGGTGAACGATCTGAGCACTCGCTACGACGTATTCATGCTGACCAACGCCGTGCCCTCGCAGATCGTGGGCTTGCCGCAGCCGGGTCAGGGCAGGGGGAATTCCAATCTCAACCCGCAGATTCTTCAATCGATTGAACAGATCAGCGGCGGGCTGACCTTCGGTGCCAACGTGGTGATCGCGGCTGAGGCCACCACCCGCTCCGATCGTGATGCAGTCGCACTGGCCGACGTTCTCCGCTTCTTAGCGAGCATGGCCCAGATGAATCGCGATCGCCCCGAAGCGGCCCAATTTGCCGGGCTGCTCGATACTCTGGAGCTCAACACGCGCGCCAACGTGACGACGGTTCGGTTGTCGGTTCCACAATCGCGCATCGAGGATCTGATTCGACAGAAGAAGGGTGTCCGCAAGGCGAGCTACGTTCACTAAGCAGAGGAATGAGGGCCGCCGGTTCCAAATCTGCCCGAGAGCTGCGTAGTGAACTCGAAGGACAGCTTGGTCCCAACGGCCGCCCGCTTTGCACCTGGTGTAGAGGCGAGGTACCGAAAGGTCGAAGAACCTGGTGCAGCGCCGATTGTGTACATGCCTATCGTCTCCGAAACGACTGGACGTACATTTCCGCCGCGGTCTTCAAAAGGGACCGCGGCATTTGTTCTATCTGCCTCATCGATACGCGAGAGCAACAGCGCCAGCTGAAACTGTTTCGGCGCCGCGGCAAGGATGCCGTTCAGAAGCTCGCTGAGAAATGGGGCATTCCTGCCAAGCGTGTTCGAGGCAAGCTCTGGGACGTTGACCACATCGTGCCCTGTGTCGAAGGCGGCGACAACAGCCTCGCGAACCTCCAGACGCTCTGTATCCGCTGCCATGCGGAACGCACGCGCAGGCTAAACGAGCATCGAAGGATGCTTGCCTCCACTATTCGTGGACGGCGAGAATCTCCTTAGCCTCGTCCAGGGACGCCGCGCCCATTGGCCTGAGCTCATAGCCGAAGCTGCGCAACATGCGGCAGCATCGGGCGTGGACATCCGCACCATGCGTCGCCAGAAAGATCGTGGGATGGAACTCACGCAAGGTATGCTGCGCGCCCTCGAGGGCTTCGTGTTCAGCCCCCTCGATGTCGATTTTCAGGACGTTTGGCGCGCGCAGCTTCTCGTTGATGATCGCGTCATCGAGCATGATGCAGTCCACCTCGATGGATGAAGCGGTCATCTGGTCCGAGATCATGCCCATCGAGGGATCGGAATGCACTTGGAAGTAGACGGTCCCGTTCTGGTTGCCCACTGCCGTATCGAGCACCTGAACGTTGCCAACCCGGTTTAACTCCAGGTGTTTTCGGAGGTATCGAAGGTTCTTCGGCAGCGGCTCGAAGGAACACACGGTGCCTGCAGGTCCAACCAGCTGTGAAGCGAGCAGTGTATAGAAGCCAACATTCGCTCCCAGGTCAAAGACCACGTCGCCGGGCTTCAGGACGCGTTGAAACAACCGCTGCTTTTCATACTCATAACTGCCGAGCCAACACCCGTGCGTGCTGGATCCCGCGATCCAGCGCCTGCCTCGGAGTGGTCCTTGCAAGATCGGAAGCTCGGTCTCGCGCGGAATGAAGCGCAAAGGCATTCGGATCAGCTTGCCTGCAAAGCTTTGGTTCGAAAGGGACGAAAAGTTCAGGAGTCGCACCTCAAAACTGTAAGTGTCCGAGGGCCATAAAAGATATCAAACCGTTTTGGAACCGGCGACTTCGGATTTTTGCTCAGCCGATCGGTTGCTCATTGCCGGATAGTCTGCTGAGGAGGAACTCCTTGTCCTTCCGGGCGTGCTCGAGCGCGGAGTCGAGGGTAACTCCATAAACGACCGCGCCGATGATGAAATTAATCAACATGACGAGATAGAAGGCCAGCTCACTCTCAAACGCATAACGGGCCAAGAACGCCAGCCCCATCGGTACTGCAAATACGGCGTAGACAACGAACAGGAAAGCCTGCACACTCCCGGCCGAGGTCCGGCGCCAGGATTGGGTCGGGTTGACAGGGTGGGGATTCCGCACGGACAGGAGATTTCCGATTCCGAGCAGAAAAATCGCAAAGGTAGCCGAGGTTACGAACGCTTCCGTCAGGTGTTCGGGCGTGAGACGGAATCGAAAGAGCAAACACATAGCCGTGATCAAGAGCAGCTCGAGTGTAAAAAAGGTCAGCGCGCTGATGTTCTTCGCGATCAGCACTGTCTTGAGCGGCACCGGCAGCACAAAGTAGTTCTGAATGGCCTGCCGGTCAAATCCGAAGATGTTCCAGACACAGACATCGCCAAGCAACATCAGCGCGTAAACCGAGACCGTGGTGAGAAAATGTTGCGCAAGAAATCCGTTCTTAGCGCCGTTCCGAAATGCCAGGGGAAGCCAGATGAGCAGGCCAAATGAGAAGCCCATGATGAAGGTGAGGCGGAAGCGTGGTGATCGCACCATGGACCGCAGCTCCTTCTCGATCAGGATCGCCAGTGGATCCCGAAACAGGCGCGAAGGCAAGCGGAACAGCACTTCGCTCAGGCCCGGCTTCTCCGTCAGCTTGATGCCTCGCGAGCTGACTTCGGCTGCGTCGAAGTGCAGGTTGTGTTCGAACTGCGACCGGCCGAACCAGAAGGTGAGGGCTGTCCAGGCGATGAGGGACGCGAAAGCCGGCAAGGCGTCCTGACCTGCGCCCACGTGCGCCGCGGCGGTCCAAGGGAAGAGCAGCGACTTGGGCAGCCTGCTGAGCCAGCGGAAGTCGCCAGGATTGGTTGTGGCCACCAGAAGCTGGGGGAGGGCAGTCAGCATCACCAGGCCGATGACAAGGAACTCGCGGAGCCTACGGTGAGCGAAGAGTCTGGTCAGCAGGTCCCTTAGCCCGACCGAAAAGAGCAGGTTCATGGCCATGAACAACACCAGGCCCAGTGGTGCCCAGAGCGGTACGCGAGGGTTGCCGAGCAAACCCAGCGCGGCACCCGATGTCATCAAGACCATCTCGACCGCGGTCGTCACCCGCAGCAACGCTTCGAGGAAGAATAGTTGCCGATGCGGAATTGGGTAGACGATCAGCTTCTTGAGCTCGAGCGAGAGCCCGGTGCTCGCCATCAGGACCGGAATTACCTGCCAATAGCCCCCGGCCAACAGCAGGCCGGGGCCGAGAAAGTCGAGCAGCCCGGGCGGGGGGAGTGTGCGGCAGATCGTGAAGACTCCCCATGCGCCGAAGCACCACAGCCCATACCAGGCTGTCATGATGATGAGAGTGATCGGCAGCCAGCCCTTCGTTTGGGGCAGGTGATTCCAGGTGCTACGCCATTGTGCCCAAAGGATGGCCTGGACCTGGGAGTACATGGGTTAGAGCCACTCCAACGTTTCCGAAGCGATGCGCTCGGCGCCGACGATTCGCACAAAGAGATCTTCCAAGCTCTCGCCCCTGCTTCGCAGCTCTTCGAGCGTGCCCTCGGCGGCGAGCCTTCCTTCGTAGATGATGGCGATGCGATCACACAGCCTCTCGACGACCTCGAGCACGTGTGAGGTCAGGAATATGGTGGCGCCGCGCCGCACCTGGTCGAGCAGGATGTCCTTCATGAGCCGCGCACCCACGGCGTCGACACCCTCGAACGGCTCGTCCATCAGGAAGAGTTGCGGACGATGGATCAAGGCCGCTGCCATGGCAACACGTTTGCGCATGCCCTTCGAGTATTCGCCGATCAGCTTACGGCCGGCGTTCTGCAGCTCAAACAGCTCCATCAGGCTGACGGCTCGCTCGCGTGCGGTTTCTCGCGGTAAGCCATACATGCGACCAAC
>DASQVJ010000589.1:0-4923 GCA_035640835.1 Bryobacteraceae bacterium | reverse complement strand
CAACAGTCCAGCCGCGCCCGACTTCCCAGAAGAAGACCGAGTGGGAGAACTTTGCGAATTCGCCCGTCTCTTCCGACCACGCGTACTGATTGATGTCGACCTTACCTTCATCGACCGTCAGCACGTTGAACGAATTGACCTCGCCCCGAACCCTCGTCGATAGAGCCGTTCCCGCTTGCACAAAGATCGCCGACTGGCCCTCGATCTTGTATCGCGTTGCGGTACGCCCCGCGTAACTGATGTGCATGTGCCCGGCGAGCAAAACGTCGACTGCCCCAACGACGCGCCGGATCACACGCCTGCCGATCAGTTCATCTCGGGTGTAGCGTTCCGGTAGATCGAACGGATGATGCGTCACCAGAATGCGCGTCACGTCGGGATGCAGGTTTCGAAATCGTTCTTCGATCCGATCCACCTGCCAGCCCCGAATCCTGCCGTCTCTCAAGTGAGTGACCCGAGCCGTGTTGACGCCAAGAATCGCAATCTCCTCGTCAAGATAGAACGGTTCTTTGTCGGTGGTGATGTACCGCCGGAACAGCCGCAGCCGCTGGGTCGCCCTTCTCAACGGGTTGAGAAACGCCATATCATGATTGCCCGGAACCAGGATCTGGCGACCCGGCAGCTGCTCGATGAAGTCCCGCGCCTGTCGGAACTCTTCCTCGCGCGACCATTGCACGAAGTCACCGGATACCGCAACCACAGTCGGCGAGACATTCTTGACAGCCCGCACCAGTGGAGCCAGCAACTCCGGATCCGTCTTTCCGAAGTGAAGATCTGACAAGTGGACGATGGTACGAATGGCTCAGGTCTCCTCAGCGTACTTGATGGCGTGTGGCGAGTCCTTGGGCACAATCACCTTCAGCGCGCCCGCAAGAATTCGGAACTCAAGCGGCGTCTTCAGGGTCACGATCTCGCCATCGAGCGACACGTTCAGCGTCTTGCCCCGTGTCATTACGGTTGCTTCCTCGGCGGCAACCGCCTCAAAATCCCTCTCGCCACGGAATTGGCCAAACAGCAGACTCAGCACGAGCCGCAATAGTCCCCACCGCGTCTGGGGCTTCATCATGTAAACCCAGATTCGTCCCTCGCGCAGCGATTGTCGTCTCCCGAGATTGTAGCCGTCCATCCCGTGCCGGTTATTCGCCACCAGGATGTAAGGGGTTTTGCGCTCCACCTGCTGCCCTTTCACAATCAACCTCACTCGCAAGTATGGATTGGCGCGAAACACCGTCAGGATTCCCTTCAGAATCGCGAGAGGCTTAGGCCGTCCGAGTTCCTCCTCTCGGTCGCGAATCGCTCGATACCAGGGGTAAAGTCCGATCACCGAGTTGTTGACGAAGAGCCTTCCATTCACTTGAGCAGCATCAACGGCAACCGGAGTCCCGTTCACCACCACCTTCGCGGCCCCCTCCAGATCGATAGGAATGCCCAGATCCCTGGCAAGGTGATTCAAGGTGCCGAGCGGCAGGATTCCCAAAGCCGTTTCCGTGTACGCTACCGCGGATGCCACCGCCCGGACGGTCCCGTCGCCACCCCCAGCCACCACTACCGGGCAGCCCTCGCGAACGGCACACGCCGCCAGTTCAGTAACGTCCACTCCCTTCTGCACTTCGCGGACGTCCACGTGCAAGCCCATCGGAGCGAGCAACTCCTGCAACTTGGCGGGAGCCTCTTCTTTGGACTTCAATCCGCTCGAGGTGTTCACGAATACCGTTATGCTTTTGACTTTTTGTGAGTTCGTGACCGTCATGCAGACCTCTTCCCCGCGATTCTTGTGCACGTATCGGTCCACCCATAACCCGTTCATCAGGCGTAGTCGTCTGTGCAAGAATTACAGGGATTAGCGGAACCCATGACCGACTCGGCTATTCTGCGTTTCTATCGAGGCTCTGGGGATTCTCAAGGGCGCTCACTCGACCAGATCTGGGCTTGGCCTCCCGAATGGCTGGAATCCACCCACGACTACATTCAATGGTTGTTTCCCTTGGATGAACCGAGCGACTTCAACAGCCATGCGCCCATCCTCACAGGCGACGACATCGCCGCCTTCCGCAACGACCCCCTGCTTCAGGCGAGCCTCCAGCAGTCCTTGGATGTGATGCTGCGATTCTATGGGCTGGAGAGCGAATCCGAATCCGGCCGAATCACGCGATCAAGGCAGTTCGGACAGCGCGCCGGAATCTGGCTCACACCGGACAATCACAACCACCTCCGCCTCACTCGAATCCTCAAGTCACTCACGCTGCTCGGACTCGAGGAAAGCGCAACCAGGTTGTTTAAGGCTCTCGAAGAGATCTACGTCAACAGCACGGGCCGGATCGGCCGCAAGTCGTATGAGTTCTGGAAAGCTGCGGTTCGCCGGGTGAATGGTTAGTTCGGACGGGAGAGAAAGCCAAACTTGCCGAGAATCGAAGTGCTCTTCTTCTCCTCATCGCCCTTGGGCGATGCAGTGATGCCGAGCTTCTCCGACAGCCCTGCCAAACTCTTCGAGAAGCTGGTTCCGGTCGCAACCGGTTTGCCCTCGATCAGTGATTTTTGAATCGCATCGTAGTCGGCCGGGATCACTTGGGCGACTTCCGCCTCCAGGACCTGCGCGATGCTGTCGCTTCGCAATCCCAGATCTTTGTCGTATCGATTCACAACCACCCGAACCCGCGAAGCAGGGATGTGGTTGGCCTGGAGGTGATTCAGAGCGCGCTGCGCGGACTGCAAAGCCGCAATCTCGTTGGTGGTCACCAGCAGAACCTCATCCGAGTTCCGCACCACCGAAAGACTCCAGTCCGAGTACGCATCTCCGGCATCCACGATAATCAAGTCGTACAGTGCTTGCGCAAACTGCAGAATCGGGCTCGAGTTTTGCAGCGAGTCGAGCCCGTCCATCGGATTATCCGGCGCAAGCATCACGTCGACCCCGTTCGATGCCGTCACCATCTGCTTCCAAAGCTCGCCATCGAGCGTGTTCTGACGCGTGAGCGCTTCAAGGAAGCTGTAGCTGTTCTTGATCTTGAGAAGAAACGATATCGTGCCCGTGAGCGGGTCGAAGTCCGCGAGCAAAACCTTTTTGACGCCGATCCGCTTCGCCTGAAATGCCAGATTGCAGGCGACCGTGGTGGCGCCGCACGCGCCCTTTGCCGGCAGCACCGCGATCGTCGTGCAATTGCCGCTTCGCTGGGTTGGCGCAGGCAGCATGCGCGCGATCTTCTCCACCACCGCATCCATGTGATCGGTGCGGAAGGGTCGCGCCATGAAGTCGATCGCGCCCTGTCGCAGGATCGACAGGATGGTGTCGGTATTGTCGTTCAGCAACAATCCCACAACCGCGATAGCCGGGTTCAGCGCCTGCAGATCGCTCAGCACCGAAAGAGCCATCTGAAAGTCGGTTGCGCAGTCGAGAAAGACGACCTTCGGCTCGAACGACTTCAGCAGATCCAACAGCTGCCGCCGATGCGGATACTCCTTGATGGTCTGGGTAGGCGCCAGCGGCAGGCCTTGCGCGATCAGCGGCGCGATCTCTACACCGATTGCCTTATGCGGGCTGATGATCGCTGTCTTGTAATACCGTCCGTCTATGGTCGGCATAGCTCGAAGAAATTCACCGTTGCTGGGCTAGACACCTAAATCTCTTTGTACCATCGGCTTGCTCGGGCAAAAACATGAGAACCCGCCTACTAAAAGCACACTATTGCATTGAAGCTCCTGGTCGATAAGCGTTCTTGGAGCTTGAAAATACGCACATGACACCAGTTGAATATAGAGCGGAAGAGACCCCCTTCGCCAACGTGCGCGACACCGTCGTCCTAATCGATACTCAGCCCCTCATGGTGGAGGGCATTCGCCACATCCTTCTCGAATCGCAGAGCCTGCAATTCGGAGCCTCCCTACCCGACATCTCTGTAGCCGCTGAGTACGTTCGGGATTTCGCGCCCCGCGTGCTCGTCATCGACAAGGCTTGCGGGATGCAGCTGGTGTTGGACCTTTTGGAAAACCTCAAACATTTCGCGTCAACCTCATCGGTCGTTTGGGCCTCCATGATCTCGGAAGCTGAAGCACTCCGCTTGCTGCAGGCCGGAGCCAAGGGCATAGCCCGCAAGACGAGCCCTGCCGACAAGCTGCTCCGCTGCCTCGAAACGGTCGCCGCCGGGCATACCTGGATGGACGATACGGTGCTCAAGGAAAACAACCGGCCCGACCACGCCAGTCGCTCCGAGCTGACCGCGCGCGAGCAGCAGGTGATGCACCTTGTCGAGCAAGGTTTGAAGAACAAGGAAATCGGCCGCCAGCTCGGCATTCGCCCCGGCACGGTTAAAATCCACCTCAAGCACATCTTCGAGAAGACCGGTGTCCGGGGTCGCTACGGCCTTGCGCTGACCGGGCTTCGCGAGCGCGGCGTGTTGAACGAATTGAAGATGTAGCCGGGTCACGGCGGCCCGTCCGCCATCAACTAACGTCTCCGGTCTACAATAGCGGGCAAATGGTCTCGCCCGCAAAGCCTGCTCCAGGGCTCGTTCGACAACTGGGGTTGGTGAGCGCCACCGCGCTCGTCGTGTCGAACATGATCGGTACGGGCATCTTCACCTCGAGCGGCTTCCTGGCCGGTGATCTCGGCTCCCCGCAGCTCGTTCTCTCCATCTGGATCGTCGGCGCCATCGCCGCGCTGGCTGGATCCTTCTGCTACTCCGAGCTCGGCGTCAATTTCCCGAGCTCCGGCGGCGAGTACGTCTACCTCACTCGCGCCTACGGTCCCACTTGGGGCTTTATGTCCGGATGGGTCTCCTTCTTCGCCGGATTCTCCGCACCCATCGCAGCCGCAGCCCTCGCCTTCGCCGATTACCTCGGCTATTTCTTCCCAGCCCTGCAGCAAAAAAATTCCTTCGCCCTGTTCGGCTCCGGCGATTTCACGTTCCGCCTGGGCGGCGCTCAACT
>DASQVJ010000588.1:0-13671 GCA_035640835.1 Bryobacteraceae bacterium | reverse complement strand
GGCACTTGTACCAGATGGCATCTGATATGAGACCTGCGCCGGAGAGACATAAAACAGAGGAGCAGGCCGAGTGTTTCCGGCGGAGTCTCTGATCTGCACCTGCACATTACCGAGGGTGGTAGGGAGAGGAGTCGAGGTAGCGGACTCGGTGCTGGAAGCCAGCCCTGTTCCGAAAAGGGTGCCGATGCCTTCAGGGGCCAGTGAGCCCGTGGCATAGCTGGCGGCGGAAGCAGACGTGACCGATCCCGTGGATGAGCCGTCCAGGGGCACAGTAAGGCTCAGGTCTCTGCCGTAATCGCGCTCGCGATCGCGCCAGATTGTGTGGTAATGGATCTGGTTGCGAAAGATCACGCCATTCTGGCAGATAAACTCGATCCAGGCACTGGGACCATCGATTCGGGCATAGTTGGTGTTAGCGTTCAGGAACGAACCAGGATCACCGGAAACACCGTTGCCAGTGAACGCGATGTAAGTCCCGTCGAGTTCGTTCTGGTAGATGCTCAGCAGGTTTGCGGCGACCGAATCTTCTGCATCGCGCACCCAGGGCTTCATCGCATCGAGAACAAGCTGCTTCTGCGCGGCACTGAGGGTGCTGACCGCAAGGCCCACCCTGGTCGTGGGGAACGTTCCATTGCCGCCATTACTTTCGCCCGGGCTCATAGTGACATCGCTGAACGTCTGCGTCAGCCTGGCGGAAGCGAGCTGTTCTGTGCTGAGTGATGCGAGCATGGCCGCCAGGGCATCCCGTTCCTGCATCAGGGGGGCATAAGTTGTGTTGTTGACCGTGAAACTCAGCGGCTCGATTCCCTCGAACAAGGGCGTAGACGATACTACATGGCCCTGGTTGTAGGCAATGTTGGCGCCGTAGTGGTGTCCGCCGAATTGCAACATCCATGGTCCGGTGGTGCTAGGGGTGTTGAGAAATGCGAGGAAGTAGATCCCTTCACCATAACCTCCGCCTCCCGGCGCGCCCCCGCCGCCACCTTGCTGTGCGAGCACGGTATCCGCCAGACGGATCTGATTGAACTCGTCCGAACCTTCGTTGGCGACAGTTCCCGCAGCCGCCCGAATCACTTCCAGGGCTGCAGCCAGTTGTTCCGCTGTGAGGGAGCCGAGTTGAATGCCATTACGGCAGTTGGCGCCGCACGGCAGGTTCGACCACCGGCGGGCCAGAGTGGTGGTGTATGTCTGCTCGAGCGTCTGTTGCTGGGTTGCCGTCAACATCGCCTTGAATGCCAGGGCCTTTGTGACTACATCGCTGGCAGAAGCTGGTCTATGGGAAGTCGCAGATCTGACTCTGCCGTTTACCGCCTGACCGGCGACGTGGACAGGATCATCGGGGGTCGCGTCGGCGATTCGAAGTCCCGCCAGGAAATAGCCGGCGTACCCGAGAGACATAACGGCTGAAAATGGCAGCAGGAGCTTCACCCCTCTAAGTTGTGAGCCCCCGGCTAACATGAGCCTCCGGAGATTCTGCATTATCTTCCTCACTTGGTGGTTCCCCCTGCTGCAAGAGCATTCGCGGGTGCGCGAAGTGCAGTGTAGAGATAAGCGGGGATCGCAATGGCCGCCAGGATCAGAATTCCGAGCGGCGAATATTCAGTTAGCGTCGTCATCGCGCGTTCGATCGCATTCGCGTTACCGGACACGCGGTTGGCGATCCAGCCGACGGCGGCAACTGCGGCCAGTATTGCGCCGCCAACTCTGACCCACCGGTGAGCCGGTGTGAGGCTCAGCAGGATCAGCCACGGCATCGTGAGAGCAATTATGAAGAGCTGGGTCAGCTCGATGCCAAGATTGAAGCCGAGAATGCTCAGCGTCATTGGACCAGCTGATAACTTTAGGCCGGCGAGCACAGTTGCGAACGCAAGGCCGTGTACGAGACCAAATCCTGCCGCGATTTGCGTCTCCCGGCCGGGGAAGATCGGCCGGACAGCATGGAGGGCGGTGACAAGAATCGAGAAGGCGATCAGCACTTCAATGGGCTGCTGAGGCAGTCTCAGCCAGCCAAGTGCACCGGCGAGCAAAGTAGTGGAGTGACCCAGTGTAAAGGCTGTAACGATCTTTACCAGTCGCACGAAGCTGTAGTGACTGCCACCGAACCCTCCCCACTCACGCCCGTTTACGGTCAAGGTCGCGGGCAGCAGGAGCACCAGCAGAAACATCAGATGATCCGTCCCTTCTCGAATGTGCTCCGCGCCCATGATAACCATCCGTTTGAGGCCCGCCCACCAGCTCCCTTCTCCGAGGTTGACTATCAGAGGCTCGATCTGTGCCGTGCCGGTGTTCACTGCGATGATGCCGACTTGCTCAGGCTCCACGCGGCCCGACGCCCAATCATGGTGAAGGGAAACCAGAGCCTTGTGCGTGACGACTTGATGCATGATCAGGTCGTAGTTGAGGATGAACTTCCTCACCGTGGCGCCTGCAGGTGGAGTGATGGATAGCTCAACGAACACTTCCTGAAAGGGACCGCTCTGTGTTTGCTCAGCGCTTCCGACGTTCATTCGCTGCACCCGCACCGACCAGGGTTCACCGGCCCGAGTCACCGGACGGATGTGAGCGACGAGGTAGTCTTTGAGAGCTGGCGCCCATGCGCTCATGGTTTCTTCCGGGCGGTCCGTGACATTGTGGCCGAAGGCGAGCTCCAGTTCAGTCAGCGGGACGTGCAGATTCATCGTCACCCGATCGGAACCGACATCGAGCACCACCAGCGTTGTGGGCTGCTGATGGGCGTACCCAGTTCCGGCCAGGGACATGCTCAGCAACAAAAGCGGGATCAGCCTTCCCTTCCGAGCGTTGTCTCGTTGACGACTTAGAACCATCTTTTCAGACCGTAGACTCACGAAGTGTGACAAACGTTTTGATGCACGCGCGCGCAAATGCCGATGTAAAGGTGAAGCAAAGACCTCTTTACACGCTCTTGATGGCTGCCGGCGCCAGCCTATAACCAGAACCTATAACGGTTTCGATGATATGCGGCCGCTTAGGGCCGTCTTCCAGTTTCTGTCGCAACCAGCGATGTGCACGTCGACAGTCCTGGTGGACATCGATGGATCGTAGCCTCACACTCCGTGCAGCAGTTGCTCGCGTGTGAGTACGATCTCCGGATGCTCGACCAGATAACGAAGCAAGTGAAATTCCTTGGGCGCAAGCGGGACGCGCGCGCCGTCGCGCCCAAACCTCCTCACGCCGCACGTCGATGCGAACACACCGCCCAGTTGCAGTAAGTTGCGGTTTACCGCACTACCAAGGGCGGCACGGCGCAGCAGTACTTCCATGCGGACTAGCAGTTCGGCGACCTCGAATGGTTTTTGTCAGGTAATCATCGGCGCCTAGCTTCAGGCCGACAATCTTATCCGGCAACTGAGTCTTTGCCGTAAGCATGAGTATCGGAACACCGATCCCGTTCTGGCGCAGATCGCGGCAACCATCGAGGCCGCTCTTGCGCGGCCATCTCAGATCGAGGATGATGATTTCGAAACGCTGGCGCAAGGCGAGGTCGAAACCCTTCTGGCCATCAGATGCGACCCGTCACGTCGTATTGTGCCTATCGCAGGCGGTCGGCAAAGGAATAGCGATGGCTTGTTTATCCTCTCATGAGGAGTACGCGATTGTTCACTCCGCTCCTTTGTTGCCGCCATTTCCGGGGAGCTTTCCATCTGCTGTCTGCAGGTGCATCGAGAATGTAGTGCCAGGTTCACTTTCCACGGTCACGTAACCGCCCATGGCCATTACCATCTGGACCGTCGCAGATCTCAGTTGACGGGAACGGGACACATCAGGCGATATCGACAAAGGACGGCGTTGGCTCAGTTTGGGGTGGCGCGTCATTCAAACTTTAGTCCGACAGTTCGACACTGCCGCGGCGACACGGCCGCCGGTATCGGTTCTGTTTGATTGCGATTCCGCGAGACAGGAAGAATCCCTTGACATGTTCACTGTCCCTATGTACCCTATATCAGGTACAGTGATTTGCAGTTTAAACTCAATCCATCTGCTGGTCAGCCGCTTTATGCGCAACTGATCCAACAGGTTCGACATGGCATTGAAACAGGTGTTCTACAGCACGGAGACCTGCTGCCTGGCATTCGAACCCTGGCCGAGACGTTAGCCGTTGGGCATAACACTGTAGCCAAGGCTTACTCCGAACTCGAGCATGAAGGGTTGCTGGAACTCCGGCAAGGCCTCGGCGCCTACGTTACGGCGAAGCGGAGGCAGAAGTCTCGAGCCGAACTACTCCGATCCGCGCAAGAAAGCATGCAGGAATTTGTTGCGGGCCTGAGGAGCAAAGGGCTCACAAATGAGGAAATCCTCCGGCTGTTTGAGGCCGAGGTCCTATACTCTGATTCGCTTGTGGAGGGACGATGATTCGCGACTATGTGATTGAGGTCCACGAGCTGACGAAACGCTATGGCTCGTTTGAGGCCGTGAGGAACATCACCTTCCAGGTGGCCGCCGGCAGTGTGACAGGTTTCCTCGGTCGCAACGGCGCCGGCAAGAGCACCACCATTAAGATGCTGCTTGGGATGATTGCTCCCACCTCGGGAACCGGCACGGTGTTGGGGGCGAGCATCGACGTGGCGGCAGAAAGCCTTGAAATTCGCCGCAGAGTTGCCTTCGTGGGAGAAGACAAGGGCCTGTATGGCTACATGACGGTTCAGCAGTTGATTCGCTTCACTCGCTCGTTCTACAGCGACTGGCAGCCCGCCACTGAGGCCAGGCTGCTGAGGCAGTATGCCCTTCCGCTGAACCGCAAAGTCAAAGCACTCTCGAAAGGCATGCGGACAAAGCTGGCATTGTTGCTCGCCCTCGCCCGGAAGCCGACCCTGCTGATTCTCGACGAGCCGACAGAAGGTCTCGATCCCGTGTCCATTGAGGAGCTGCTCCAATCCCTGTCCGGATCGACGGCGGAAGGTACGACAGTCTTCTTCTCATCACACCAACTGAGCGAAGTGGAGAGAATTGCTGACGAGATTCTTATCCTGGACCACGGGAATCTCGCCATGTCGTTTTCCATGGACCAGTTGCGCGAAAACTACCGGTGGGTGAGCGCTGGCTTCGACAAGCAGCCACCAAGCTCGGAATTTCAGATCCCAGGTGTCGAACACTCACGCACAAACGGCCGCCAAGTCATCGCGCTCGTCAAGGGCGACGCCGACCGCGTTGCCCGGCACGCCAAGCAACTCGGGGCCGTCTCCATCGACATCGCACCGGCGACTCTTCGAGAAGTGTTCCTCGACAGGGTCAGGGACAAATCATAATGCTCTGGTACAAGGCTTGGCGCGAAACTAGAGTCCGCTTTTTGATGTCGGTGCTGACACTGGTCTGGGTGTGCGCGGTCATTCTGGGGCTGCAGCACCATTCCCGTTTTCAGGCTTCTCCGCCGATGGACTTTGCGGCCTACGTCTGGAATTCGATCTACAAGGATTACGTCCGCAACCTGTTCGTCATGCTGGTAATGGTTCTCGGGTGTGGGGGACTGCGTCAGGAACAGGCTGCCGGAACTGCGGGGCTCACGTTGTCCCTGCCTGTCCGCCGTTCGCGCCTGGTGGCGGTGCGTGCGGCCATCGGCATCCTCGAGGTTATGGTCCTGGCGTTGGTCCCCGCCGTCCTGATTCCCATTTTGTCCGCGATCGCCGGCGAGCAGTATGCAGCTTCGCAAACCTTCCGATTCGCCTGTCTATGGGCATGCTGCGGAGTTCTGATCTTCGGTTTGGCCCAGTTCCTGTCCACGCTCATTCCCGGGGTCGCGTCGGCTTGGTTTACGTGCTTCCTGGCGATCATGCTCTACACATCCATCGTGAACGTCTCAGCGCTCGACAAGTATCCCAGCCTCGACTGCTTCAAGATCATGAGTGGAGCACGGCTCCCCTATTTCAGTCCCACCAGCCACGTCATCGTCGGTCCCCTGCCTTGGCTGCCGCTGGCCGTGATGGTTACTCTTGGCGTGGCCTGTCTTGCGCTGTCGGCACGCATTCTTGAATCCCGAGATTTCTCCTAAGTCACCGAGGTGTCTAATTGATGCTCTACTACAAGGCGTGGCTGGAAAGCAGGACCCGATTCCTGATCGGTCTCGGCGTGATTGCCGCACTCTGTTTGGGTCTCGTCCTGTTTCACGAACTGTTCCGTTCCCGCATGCCAACCACAGGGGGTATGATTTCCTACCCGGATTACATCTATCTGCGCGTTTACGGCGGATTCGTTCGCGGGATCTTCCTCTTTGTCGCGCTCGTGCTGGGTCTCGGCGGACTCAACAGTGAACGGGCACGAAACACACTGACCTTCACCTTGGCACTGCCGGTGCGCCGCGGCTATCTGCTCGCCACGCGCGCCATCACGGGACTGGCTGAAGTCGCACTCGTGGCGTTGCTTCCAGCGCTGCTGATACCGGGGCTTTCGGCTGGAATCGGACAGTCTTACCTATGGTCCCAATCATTTAGCTTCTTCGTGTTGTGGGTCGCGATCGGGTGGGCCGTATTCGCCGCCGCTTTCCTTGCGTCGTGTTTGCTCGAAAATGACTACTCCGCGCTTACGACCGCCATCATCGCTTTCTATTTTTACCCGCTCGTCGTCGCCAGAACCCCATTCCTCCGACCGTATCCGTTGCACATCCACTACATCATGAACGGAACGGGAATGCCGTATTTCGACGCCCGAAGCCACCTCTTTATCGGGCCGATGCCATGGACGATTCTGAGTTGCGTCACGTTGGTTTCATTTATTCTGCTCGCCCTTGCCGCCAGGTTCTCAGTCAAGTTGGAATAATCGTAACCCACCGTCTATGTTTCACTCACTGCCGGCAAGACCGGATCGCTGATCGTTCCAGGACATCGCCGTCCGTAGATGGCTAGCCAGCTAGGTTCTGCAAACAGTGCAGCGGCGTAGAGCGGCTGCGGGGTTGACTGCAGGATGGTTGCCAAACCGGAGATTGGGCTCGGGAGAACGGCGATTACGGAAACCATGGTGCCCCGGCAGGGCAACGGTCACTTTGCGGAGACGGGACTCCACGGCTCCTTACGGGAAAGTCGTGGGCTGCACGCAGGATCGAATGCTCAGATCAATTCACATCGCGGGCATCCTTTCTCCGGCGAACGAGGAGAAAGACAATGACGATCGGCAATGCGCTGCCATACACGCAGTGCTCCAGATATTCAAATCGAATTACCGGAGCAAGCAGCCACGAGAAGCATCCACGCAACTTCGTATGCCAGAATCCCTGAGCCTTACTCTGCTATCCGTGTGTGGGCCTGCTGGTCACTGCTGGCGCTTCACCAGCTGCGCCGCTTCGGCCAACTGCTCTGGCGTGCCGCGCAGGATTAGGGCTCGATGAGTGCTATACGTAAACGCCCGCATGATTCCCGTCGCCGCGCGAATGCTTGTTGCACGCTGGTGAAAATCGGAAATCGTGGCAGAATCAATCGCGAACAGCCGTACGACGCCTTCGGGCGTTGCCGTGATCCGGTATTCGTCCGATCCGGGTGCGAAACTCCCTAGCGGTTTGTTCAGCTTCTGAATCAGAAACTCGGCAAGAGCGATTTGATCCGCTGTCGCGCGCAGCACGACGGCCTTGGCCGTGATATACGTGAACGCCCGCCGAATTTCAGCTGTGGACCGTACTGCGGTGGTCATCTCCTGAACCTCCGGCGCGGTTTGCGTGTGGTTCAAGTAAAACACGCGCGCAATGTCATCCGTTTTGCCGCCGACATAATGCTGCGGAGAGTCCGATCGGGGCCCTGTCACATCGAGCTGCGGCAGGAGCCACTCGATCAACGCTATCTGATCCGCAGTTCCCCTCGCGATGATCGCTTTCGCGGGTTGGTATATAAAGGCGCGCGGAACCTCTGCCAGTGAACGCGCAACCGTTGCGATCTCCATCAGTTGCTGCGGCGATTCTGCATTGTTCACATACAACACGCGCACCACGTCATCGGCGCCGACTTTGTATGGTGTTCCGAAGGGGCGCGGGCCACTGATATCAAGCTGAGGCACAAGCCACTCGGCGATGGCGTTCTGCTGCGGAGTTCCGTTGAACGTAATTGAACGGTCCGCCGTATTTATCGAGAGTTCGCGGATGTCGGCCGTCGACCGCGTGACGGTTGCCAGTTCCTGAACGCTTTGCGGCTCGGTATGCCACAGACGCAGCACGATCGCCGCAAACAATGCGAGTCTCATGTCAACTGAAGACGCGGCATCCTGGTCAAACGTGCAACCGCATTCGAACTGTTTGTTAGACCTCGATGTTCCGCAGGTGTACCGATCGAGGAGTGACTAGAAACAGGTGCCGGCGGGATTTTTCAGCTCTCCTCACGGCATTGCTGTACCACTTCGCAGCGGCCCGGTTGCTTGAGGAACGAAGAACGCGACACCACCAAATGAGAGCCAGCAGTTCGGCGAGCCGATCACTCCTCCTCAGGTCGCAAACGGTAATGAGACTTCCCAAGCCGGATCGTCTACACTACGGCGTCAGCGAACATTCATTGGTCAGCGGACGTTTCTCGGCAACTTGACCGCCTCTGCCCAAGCTCCGGTAAAGCGCGTGACCCATCCGCGGCGGGCACCAGTTCGAGAAGCCCGCGGAGCCGAGTGGCTTCTTAGCCCCCAGCACCATCGTCGTGTGCCCCGAAACGGATACGTTCAGACACGACAGTCTATTTATGGTGTTTAAGAGCAGGAGAGTCCAACGGCAAGACTCATGACCCACGAAGCTTTCTTTGCGACCAGCAAACCCAATGGGAGTCCATCCTGTGAACACACCGGCCCGCCGGTCCACAATGGACTCACTTGCGACTGTTAGAGGTGATGACTAAGCCTGCGTATATGGTGTTGCCTTGTATGAGGAACGATACGCCCGGACTTTTGGCTGGAAGACCTTTCAGCGTGCGAGACCAGGTCCGCCCGTAGTCGTCCGAGCGAAAAATACCGTCAGCCATTCCAGCGAGAAGTAGCTTGTCGCCCGACACCATCTCCCAGACCGGCGCAGCGGATTCGAAATCGCCGGCTGCTTTTGTCCACTCAAGCGATTCCGGTTTTTCGCTCCAGTAGATGCCACCGGGATTATGACCCACGGCGAGCGTACCACCGGTGGCAGCGAGCACAAGCGGTTTGACGTTCCCGGCTTTGGTCCAGCGCTGCTCGTTCTTGCTCCACACGTAAAGACCTTTGGCGTACAATCCGGCGAAGATCGTATCGTCAAAAAATGCCATGGCGAAGATCTGGCTGAGCGGGGGAAGTCCTGCATTGTGCGCCATCCAAGTCATTCCCTGATCGTGTGAAACCATCACGCCGTCGGCATCTGTACCTGCGTACAATCGGCCTTGTGCGGTAAGAAGCGAACGAATGTTCTTGGATGCCAGGCTGGTTACCGGAGTCCAATTGAGCCCCGCGTCTTTAGAGGCGAGCAGACCGGCGCTCTGGGTACCGGCATAAATGGTGTTACCTGATGTCGCAAAACTGATAGTGCGGGCTGTTACGGACGTTTTCTGCCACGTCTGGGCTTCGTCGCTTGACCAATAGATGCCCGCATCGGTACCTGCAAAGATTCTGTCCGTAGTTGCGCCGAAGCTGTTGATGCGGGGATTTCCCGCCAGGTTCGCACCGGCTTTGGTCCAGGTAACGCCGTGGTCAACGCTTTTGTATATTGCGTGCTCTTGCGCCAATGCGGCTTGTGAGAGAAGGACCATTGCCAGAAGGATCATTGGATTCTGATTATCCGACGTGGACCAGCGATGAAGGTCCCGGAAACGCACGGTATTGTCCCAGGAGGGACTGAACGGATGGACTCTTGTCAAAAACGGCGATAATCCAATGCGATGTCTACTCGTTTGTACTGCCGTTCGTCGGTGATCCAGACGCAATCCACATGAGCGAGAAGTCGCCGTCCCGTTCATTGAGGCGGATCCGAGACTTGCGGCCGTCTGCACCAGGGAGTAACGGCGTTCCCGTCAACTTGATCAGCGGACAACTTCCAGTTAGCCCGTGGTCCAGGCACAGCGTACTCTCTGATCCGCTAAAATTACCTACTTCGAGCCATGAGAAAGATGTTCCGAGCCAACCTTACGCCACGCATTGAGTGGTGATCAGGAAACGCCCTTAAATGAAGATCCGCGCCAAGTGGGAGCGTGCCCTCAGACAGTGCTGGACCACACTCGTTCTGGTTTACACCTTGAATCTTTGTGCCGGCAACTGCGCCTCGGCGGAACGAGACCTGGTTCTGACTGGTGGGACTTTGTACACGCGACCCGACGCCGCTCCCTTGCCAAACGCCGTTGTGGTGGTTCGCGGCAATACCGTTTACGCAGTTGGGAAGGTTGGAGCCGTTAGAATCCCTCCTGGGGCGCGGATGATCGACTGCTCCGGACTCACGGTAACGGCTGGTTTCCAAAACAGCCACGTCCATTTCTTGGAGGCGAAGTGGCTCCATACGAAGCAGATTCCGGCATCAAAGCTGGCGCGGCAGCTGAACGAGATGCTGACTTCCTATGGCTTCACCACCGTGGTTGACACGGCTTCCGATCTGACGACGACCACGGCGATCCGGGCCCGGATAGAGTCAGGTGAAGTTCCCGGGCCGCGCATCTTCACGGCCGGCCCGCCGCTGTTTCCGCACGATGCCATTCCGTTTTACTACGGCCCTTTTCCTCCAGAAATGCTCCAGCACTTTCATCAGCCCGCGAGTCTGGCCGAGGCGGTGAGGGCGGTCCGAGACAATCTCGCCGGCGGGGCGGACATCACAAAGCTGTACACGGGGTCCCTCCGCACGCCGTTTGACGTGAAAACGATGGAGGAAGCCTGGGCGCGAGCGGCTGTGAGGGAAACCCATCGCCGCCACAAGTTGGTATTCGCTCATCCGTCGAGCGTGGCGGGTATCCGGGTTGCCATCGATAGCGGCGCTGACGTGCTAGCGCACACGACCGCCAGCCCCACGGGGAGTGGGCCGTGGCCTGCCGATCTCATTGCCGAAATCAAGCGGCGACATGTGTCTGTCATACCGACCCTTAAGCTGTGGGGTTACGAAATGCGCAAGGCACGCCAGGATGATGCAGCGGCTGCTGGCTTTACGGCCGATGGCGTGGGGCAGCTGGAAGGCTTCGTGAAATCGGGTGGAGACGTGTTATTCGGAACCGACGTCGGATATATGGCAGAGTACGATCCGATGGAGGAGTACGTCTTAATGGCACGGGCCGGCATGTCTGCCATGCAGATTCTCACGGCGCTGACCGTGGCACCCGCCACGCGCTTTGGGGAACAGCAAAAGCGAGGACGCGTCGAACCTGGGATGCAAGCGGATTTGGTCATCCTGGACGGCGATCCAATGCAGGACGTGCGTAACTTCGCGCGTGTGCGTTACACCATTCGCAAGGGTCAGGTGCTACACCCTCTCGCACCGCAGTTGCAATAAGCTCCGCTTCAAAGGAGAACCTCTTATTCCGCCGCTCGTATGGCATCCAGGCCTGACCTGACCGTCAATAAGGCCCAGTAAAATTAGGTTCCGAACGAGGTGCTGTATGAAGGCGATGCAGATAAACAATGCAGACCAAGGACCAGTGCTCATCCTAGCGGAGTTACAGAAACCGGAACCTGGCTTAGGCGACATCTTGGTTCAGGTTCGTGCCGCGGGTGTCACTCCTACGGAATTGCTTTGGTATACCACCACACATACGAAATCAGGAACGGCACGCGTGCGCGCGGTGCCAGGGCACGAATTTTCGGGCGTTATCACGGCGATCGGCAAAGATGTCCATGACTTCAAGATTGGCGATGAGGTCTATGGCATGAACGACTGGTTCGCGGATGGAGCCACGGCGGAGTTTTGTATTGCGGCACCCCAGAATATTGCGCGGAAGCCCGCAACCTTGAGTCACGAAGCTGCCGCCTCAGTGCCGATCGGAGCCTTGACGGCATGGCAAGGACTGATGGATCGCGCGAAGCTAGAGCCAGGCGAGCGCGTATTAGTCCACGGAGGCGCGGGCGCAGTTGGCCTCTACGCTGTGCAGTTGGCGCATATGCTTGGCGCCCGCGTCATCACTACCGTCTCGGGTCGGGACATCGATTTCGTCAAGCGGCTTGGAGCAGACGAGGCGATTGACTACAAAGCCTCCCGTTTTGAAAAAGAAGTTAAGGACGTCGATGTCGTCTTCGATGCCGTCGGCGGTGACACGCTCGAGCGGTCATGGGGTGTTCTCAGGCCAGGTGGACGCATCGTCACCATTGCTGCGGATAGCGAGCACACAACCGACCAGCGGGTGAAAGATGCCTTCTTTATCGTCGAGCCGAATCAAAAGCAGTTGGTTGAAATCGCCAGACAACTGGACGCGGGACACCTTAAGGCATTCGTAAAAACCACAGTTTCCCTGAATGAGGCGTCGGCCGCCTACAGCGAAGCAGTTAGGGACAAAAGCGGATACGGGAAGATCGTCATCGCCGTTCCGCCTAACCTTTCCTTCGATCAAACGAATTAGGGTCCATGGGCCGCAACTGCCCATGGGTTGCTCTTGATCCCAACGTTAAGATTGGAAAACGGGTTCATCGAAACTGCGACTTCGCCTCCGAAGTCGTGGATTGGACTATGACGCAGGCTTGAAGTCGGATGATCACCTAGCCGACGCTCCGATCCTGTTGAAGGCGCTCGACCACACCAGCAAGGTGTGGCGCTCCTGAGAACGTATGCAAGTGATCGGTTGCAAGTAGATTCAGACTCGTCGCGAACAGTAGCGGCTGCATCAAGGGCGCGGCGGGAATGAGTACTCCTCCATAACTCCGAGCTTCTCCTGCATTGGCTCCTTCTTCAGCCGATGACAGCGCCTGACTGTAAGTCGGAGCGGCCACAGGAGAAGGCCTCCTGAATGTGACTGCCGAGTGTTGTTCCTACGAGTCAGTCCAGAAAACTGATCCGTGAAGCCGAGGTACATCGGTGCGGGCGCAAGGGCGGCCACGCTTTGGGGAATGCGCGGTTCCGATGGCGCGTACTTTCGAGCACTCGCCCCAAAACCGTGCCTCCTGGCGAAGAACGTGGCGATTCTCCCAACGAACGTTGCGGAGCGGCGATCATGGCCAGTTCTGGTAGTTTTCCCAGGTGGCTGCAAAGGGTTGACTGTGAAGCGATAGCCTCATTGAGATTGCTCTGATCACGTTGGCGGTACCCCCTCCGAGTAACAGACGAAATGGCCGCGCGTCACACAGTAAGAGCCGAAAGGACTATCTTGTCGAGGAGGCATACTTCCATGAAACACCTAATGCCCGTTTTGGCGGCATCTCTTCTGTTCAGCATGGCCGCAGCTCGTGGGCAAAATCCAGCGCCCCCAGCAGACCGCGATACGCGCAACACCAGAGCTCGTATGGACGCGAAAAAGGGTGATGCGGATGTGACTTACGGCCGCATCAAAGAACTAGTTCCCGGACAAAAAGTCGAGATCGACGTTGATAATGCTCCAGACAAAACCTTTGACCTGACGAGCAAGGATGTCATGGTCAAGATGCAAAAAGGTCTGAAAGTGGGTGATCCTGTCAAGGTGGTTGAACATTCCGAGATGGGTAAAACCAAATCGGTGACCATCGCTAAACACACTGGTGGCGGTGTGACTCACGGCGATAAAGATCCCGCGAAGAAGAAACTATAAAGCTACCGGAGCGTTTGACGGGTGGTTGTTTGAATGATACGGCGGTTGTCTT
>DASQVJ010000587.1:0-6785 GCA_035640835.1 Bryobacteraceae bacterium | reverse complement strand
CCGATAAAGGTTTCGTGGACACCGAACGCCGGAAGCGGTCGAGACAGAGAATTTCGATTGCCGGCAGACTTAATCTCACGGTCGCTGACAGCCATGGCGCAGCAAGAACCCTCGAAGTGTATGCCGTCGACAACAGCGGCCAGGGGCTTGGGCTTGTTTCGCGCTCAATTTTGAAAGCTGGACAACGGGTTCAGCTCGAAGGCCTGCTGGAGGGGGCCCATGGAGCTAAGCCGATTACCTGTTCGGGGGTGGTGGCGTGGTGCACGGAAGACGGATCCGGCATGTTTCGAGTCGGAGTCTCGTTGCATGCCGACACGGTTTCGGAAGACGCGTTTGAGGATCACTACGAAGTCTTGCAGCTCTCCCCGAAGGCTGATGAGGATGCGATCGGCAAAATGTATCGGGCAATGGCAGCACGGTACCACCCGGACAATCCGCAAACGGGCGACGCCGAAATGTTCCGTCGAGTGGTCAGGGCTCATGACGTTTTGGGCGATCCAAAAAGGCGTTCGATGTACGATTTCGAGCGCAGGAGTTTGGGCTCGGCAAAGCGGCTCGCATCGGAACCGGCGATGCTGCAGGAGGACACAAGAGGCGAGAAGCAACGCCGTGTGGCGGTCTTGAAGGTGCTCTACACGGCACGACAGCAGGACCCCTCGACCGGAGCTGTTCGACTGAAGGACCTGGAAGAAGCCATTGGTTGCTATCGCGACAAGCTGGAGTTTGCGCTTTGGTACTTAAAGGAACGTCAGCTGATCACCGCTATCGACAGCGCTCGGTATCAGATCACGGCCGCGGGAGTAGATGAAGTTGAACGCGCAGATGAGGCTAAGCAACTGCCCCATCCGGGCGTGTCCCTGGGAAGTGAGCAGCGCCGCTAGTCACTCGAGACCTGGCTCGAACTGATGAGTTCAGGACGAGGTACGCCCAAGTAATTGAGAATGCCCTCGCTAATCGTATTCAGGCTGTTGATGAGGCGATCGGCCTCGACGTTGACGAGCGTGTAGCGCTTGACGCCGGGTGTGGTGGAGGCAATGAGGGCGTTGTAGTCTTCGCGGAGGCCCGGTAGATCGATCCACGAAATGGGCGAACCGCGGAGCGCGCTTGCAAGGTAGTAAAGCGTGAGCTCGACGTGGTTGCAAAAGACCACAAACGCATCGCGCGCCGGAGCGTCAGGGCTGGTACTCAAACCCGCCTCGAATGACATCATTGCGTGGATCATCCGGTGTGACATGGCGATGAGGGCTCGAAGCGTTTCGAGAGCTTGCGGTGTTGCCTTAGGTTCGGCCGCGAAGCGATCCATCGCGGCTTCCAGGTTTGATCGCGCCAAGCGACCTGCGCGCCGTGTATTCTCAAGTTCTTGCCGCCGGTCGTCGCTCCCTTGTTCCAACGCATGGCGGACGGCCCTGAAATATACCCGATAAGCGTCGAGCATTCGTGCAAAGTACTCCGGTAGACGCGTTTGCTCCCAAGTCGGCCACAACCAGTAAGCGGTCAACGCGATCGCACCGGCAAGGGCGGTGTTCAAAATTCGCGTGGCAATCACATCCGTTGCGGGAATGCCTGCAAGCGAGAACAGGAAGACCACCAGGGCAGAAATCGTGACGGCGACGATCCCGTAGTTTGCCGGTCCATAGGCTCTGAGAAAGAAGACGGTGGTTCCTATGAGGAGGATCTGCAGACCCTTCCAAGCCGGCAGTACCGCCAGAAGTCCGGTAGCAAGCAACAGGCCCGCCATTGTGCCGATCAGTCGAAGGACGCCACGGCTGAACGTAGCCGTAAAGTCGGGCTTCAGGATGAGAACCACGGTGAGTGGGGCCCAGTAGGAGCGTTGTATCCCCAGCGACCGAGCAACCGTATCACTGATAGCAACGCACACAGCCATGCGGATCGCGTGCCGGAACGCGGTGGATCGAAAGTCGAGATTGGCCCGCACGGTCGCAAGAGCACCTGCCAGCCTTAGGCGCCAGGGTCGCTTTGACTGAAGCAATTCGAAGGCTCTGAAGCCGGAAGGAGTGCTGGCCGAGGCGAGCTCGAGCGATGCCCGAAGCTGCCCGGCTAACGCATCAAGCTGCCGTCGCGAATCCCCCAGCATCGCGTTCAGAGCAAAGTCGTCGTGTTCAGCCCGGTTTCGGAGTTCTTCGGCCAGATTCCGGAGGTTCGCAAGGGGCATGTCGGACGAACCTGCATCATGATTCTCAAGCAGAAGTGCAACGTTTTTGAGGACGTGGGATGCGCTATCCAAGGCCTCGCCAATGACCGAGGCGCCCCACTTTCCTTCGGGATCCCGATTGAGACGAGCGCGCAAGCGTCTCAGGGCGAGGAGACCTAATCGAAGGCGCTCGGCTTGCAACCAAATCGCTCGGAAACGCTCGGCGATAAGCGATTTGCTTCCATCGAGTGCTGCCAGCATCTCTTCAACCCGAATGATATGGCCGGTAACAACGGGCGACTCCGTCGGCTCGACATCCGGACTTGCCGACCGGCTGAGCTCTGCGAAGAGTTCGGCGAGGACTCTCCGTTCGGGTTCGAAGGGCTGAACGGGCCAGAGCGCCACTGAAAGCAATGTTTGGACGATACCTCCGGCGAAAGCAGCCAAGCCACTTCGCAGGGCGGCACCAAGGGTCATCGGCTCGGCCGCAAACACGATGAGGGTGACCAGGCTGATGACGCCGATGTCGGCCTGAGTTTGCCCGACCGCAACAAGCATTCCGACAATGAAGGCGCAAAGGGAGGTAACGATGACCGCCAGAGTGTGATTTCGCGCACAAAGCGACCCGATGACGATGGCTCCTGCCACGAAAAACCCGGCGGTGAGCATGCGGCGCGCTCGCCTTACATATGGGTCGTTCTGATCGGAAAAGGAGACGTTGAGGGCCCCTGTCGCCATGAGCAGAGCGACTGGCAGAGATGACATAAGCCAGCCTACTATCAATGGGATACAGACGCCTATTGCATTTCGCAGGCCGATCGCCCGGGCGACCTTTTCTCGCTGGTAACGAAATAACGACTGGCCAAGTGCTGACCATGAGCCCACGTTTTTTATGTTAGCCGCTAGGATCGCCAAGAATTTTGTTGAGCCAGTTTCATCAACTGTTCCGCGTTCGAGACTTGAGAGAACTGCAGGCACACTTGAGGTAAGTGCTTACCCGCAAACAGTGGCCTGTGGAGGCAATATAGTCGGAATGTTAAATATCCGACAATCAAAGACGGGGGAGGACCGATGTCATACACATATGAGGCCATAAGAGCCCACCTAAACGACCTGTACCGTAGCAAACATTTTGCTGCTTCCGCTCGACTGAGGCGCTTTCTCGACTACATCGTCGAGAGGACGCTTGCGGGTGAGGGCGACACAATTAAGGAGTTCGTCATCGCCACTGAGGTTTATGAGCGGGGTGTGGAGTACGACCCCCAGGTCGATTCGACGGTCCGCGTGGAGGCGAGCCGCTTGCGGAGCAAACTGCGCGCCTACTACGAACAGGAAGGAGCTGCTTGCGCCTTCCGCATTCAAATTCCCAAAGGCTCGTACGTACCCTCGTTCGAGCCTGTGGCGCAAGAAGCCGCTCCCTGGCAGTCGTTCGTTACGGCAGCTTAGAGGCTTTTCGAGAAGTAGGACAGCGAGGGTGCCTGGCCGGGGCACCCCGTTTGTTTTAGCGGGTCGGGGGCAGTGGGGTCGTCCCCGTTCCTGTTCTGAGGTTCGAGATGTTGCTCGGACCGGCGGTGGCGTCGCTAAACATCTCCGGCGTTAGACTGGAAGCATGTTTCGTAGCGTTGTCGTTGGTATCGTACTCGCCGCCGGGTTGCTGGCCGCAGATGCGACTGTCACGGAAGCCAAGAAGAAGATCGCCGATAAGAAGTATGACGAGGCGATCGCGCAGTTAGAGACTGCCTACAAATCGAAGCCGAATCCCGAGTTGAAGTCAGCGTTGGCGAACGCGTACCTGGCGAAGGGTGATTCGTTCATGTACAACGATGCAGTGCCTCCGAGGGTGAAGTACCCGACGGCGCTCAGAGCGTATCGCGACGTGTTGAAGTACGACAAAGAGAATAAGAAGGCACAGCAAAATATCGCGACAATCGAGGGCATCTACAAATCGATGGGGCGACCGGTTCCGCAGTAGTCATCTTTTAATTGGTTGAAATCGAGAGCGGCTACACTCTTTCGGGGAGTGAGCCGCTCTTTCTCTTTTTGCCCCGCTAGCGACGGATGTCGAGTCGAACGGGTGCACTGCAGATCCTGCCCTGAGTGACTGTCGAGCAGATTTGCACTTCGGTGGTGGCGGCCGGCAAGTCTGCGGGGACCTGCACGTTGATCTGCTGCACGCCAGGTATGCCTGGGGCGGGTCCGGCGTAGATCGGCGTGAGATTATCGCGGTCCTGAATCCTGACGGTCACCGCCAGCGGGTTCGTCTCAGGGCTGGCGACGCCGGTGGCGAAGATTTGAATGATCGACCCAGCGAGTGCGGGCGAGGTTGCGCTATTGACCGAGTTGTCCTGGTTGAGGATGCTCGGGAAGATCGCAGGCGATGCATCGGCGAGTGTGATGGTGAATGGCTGGCTTCGTTCGGTGCCGGATGTCACCACAACTTGGGCCGCATTGCGCGGTGTCAGGGTCGCGGGAACGATGAAGTTGATTTGCTGCCCGTTGCTGAAGGACACCGTGCCCGGCACGTTGTCCACAGAGACCTGGGGCGTTGAACCGAAGCTCGAGCCGAGGATGGTGCCGTAGGAGCCTCGCACCAGGGGAGTCGCGCGGAATGTGGCAGCGTTTACGACGGCGGATATGTGGGGTCGTGACGTGGTGGGCGGCGTGACGGTGAGGCGAATCGGGACGCGAGCGGTACCTGCATTCTGGCCTGCGTCGACGAGCAGGGTAGCGGCGTAAACTCCGGGAGTCAGCATGCCGGGAGTGATGTCCAGGCGCAGGGTGGCCTGACCGATGCCGGAAGACGGGGACACGGTCACCCAGTTGGATCCGTTGCTATAGACGATGTTGGCATCCCAGATGAGAACGTTGCCGCCGTTATTGAACGCTCGTCCGTAGCGGACGATGTAGGGCGAACCTTGGGCGAGCGTAACGTCGATGACCGGGAAGTCGACGCCGAGGCGGGGCAGATAGCTGGCGTTGCAGTCGTTGAGTACAACGCAGTCCGACTCGGGGGCGACGGCGGCGAAGCGGGGTACAGGAGCCGTCTGTGAAGGCGTGACAACGGTCGAGATCGGACCGAGAAAGACTTCCGTTTTCACTTGAACGATTCCCGCGTCGCCGACTGGAGGAATCGTCAGGAAGGTGGGGATTTGGGCGCTTTCGAGGGCGCTGATGTTCGAATCGAGCACCTCATATACCGCGATTCCAGAGCCGCCTGCGAGATCGACCTCGCTCATCGCGTTGAAGACGTCAGTGCTGACCACGGTGCCAACGAGTTGTCCGCCAGCGCCATTGGCGTCGGTGTTTCGCACTCGGGCGAGCAGAAGAGCCCCTGCCTGGGTATATTGACCGCCTGAAACCGTGCCGCCGAAGTCGCCAGCAGCCGTGGGACGGGTGGCATTCGATCCGGCGATGAAGTCGGGCACGAACAGGCGAGCGGTGGCCGGCAGATTACTGTACCGGAGGACGATCCGGGTGCCCTGATCGGACATGGGCTGACGGCGCTCGAAGGCATTCACAGCGCCTTCGGTGGCTCGAACGGACGCGAAGTGTGTATGCGCGTTGATGAATCCGGTGAACGAAATGTTCTCGGGCAGAGGCGATCCTTGCTGGCGGCCGATGAGGTTGCTCAGAACGGTCGCGCGAAGACCCGGCTGGGTGACGCCAATCGAGAAGACATTGTTGGGAATCGAAATGAACTGGCCGGCTGTGAACGAGAGTCTCGCGGTGATTTGAGGCAGTTGTGCAGTCGAGATGGAGTTCACGTTGCCGCGCAGATTCGAGATGCGGAACGCCACCTGCCCCGAGGACGGCAGGGTGACATTGATGCCGTTGAAGGCGACTTGGTTCGAACCAACAATTCGAGCCGGAACGCCGACCGAGGCGGGACCTGAACCGCTGTCGACGGTGAGGATCACGTCTGCATTTCCGTCAGGAGTGAGCTTGTTGGTGACAGGGACGTCGAGAAAAATATTTAAATTGCCGCCCACGAAATTTGCGGCTGCTGCGCCTGAGCAATTGAGGACGATGTCGCCGAAGCGCTCGGCGATGCCTTCAGCGCGAACGATCGGCGTCACCGCGGTACCAACGCAGTTAAGACCGGTCTGCCCGAGCGCGATCGAAGCAGACGCCAGAATAAACAGTGAAGCTGACGAGAGTTTACCCACGAGAAGACTCCTAAGGTGCCGTCCCGCGCGGGTGTTGGACAGCTGACCCATATAGTGTAGCCGAGACACCTGTTTTGGACGAGTCGGGGGTGTCACGCGCAAGTGCGGTTTGAGTCTCAAGATCGCACCGTTACGAGCGTTCAGAACATCCAATTACTGACACTTTTACCGTCTTGTTACACTTGAGGAAATTCGGCCAATGATCGCCACCGCCAACGTTGTCGACGAGATTCTGGATCTGAAGAAGGATCGTAGGGCTATCCTTCTCGCGCACCACTATCAGGAGAGTGAGATCCAGGAAATAGCCGATGTGATTGGGGATAGCCTCGAGCTCTCGCGAAAGGCGCGAGAGTACGAAGGAGACGTCATCGCGTTCTGCGGCGTATGGTTTATGGCCGAGACCGCGAAGATTCTCAACCCAGAACGCATTGTGGTGGTACCTGATAAGGACGCGTCGTGCTCGCTGG
>DASQVJ010000586.1:0-6913 GCA_035640835.1 Bryobacteraceae bacterium | reverse complement strand
TCGTGTTCGGACCTCGCTTGGCGAACGTCACCGTTCCTCGGGTGTTCGACTGCTTTACCGGATCATCCAGAATCTGCATCTGGGCCATCAGCTGGTTTTTTTCCGGATCGCCGCTTAGACCAAACTGGGCCGCGAAGCCCTTCAGAACTCGAAAGAAGCGCGCGTCGTTGAACCAGTCGTGCCGCACCAGCTCATAAAACCGATCGGCTCCACGCGGGGACCAATCACGATGGACCTCGAGTACGATAGGCCCCTTGTTGGTCTCGAGCCGCACTTTCCATACGTCCGGAGACCGTAGCTGCTCCGGCATCTTGCGACCGGCCTCCTCCGGGCTGGTCGTTTCGGCTTTACGTGGCGCATTGGATGAGCATCCATGAAACAGAAAGATGGCGCCCGCTATCACGGATCCCAACAAAGATCGGCGAATCACTTGGCGTCTCTCCAATTGGGACCCACCCCAACCCCTACCTCGAGCGGTACCTCGAGCTGTGCCGCGTTCGCCATCTCGGTCTTCACCAGTGTCTTCAACTCGTCCGTTTCCTCCTGTGGTGCTTCAAATACAAGCTCGTCATGCACCTGCAAAAGCATTCTGGACGCCATGTTGTTCTTCTGCAATACAGCATCTACGCGAACCATCGCGATTTTGATCAGGTCGGCCGCCGTTCCCTGCAAAGGTGTATTCACCGCAGTTCGCTCGGCGAAGCCTCGCGCGTTCGGATTGCGGCTGTTCATGTCGGGTATCGGGCGTTCACGTCCAAGCATCGTCTTGGCGATACCCGTCTTCCTCACTTCTGCGATGGTGCGCTCAATGAACTGCTTCACTCCGGAATAGAGCTCGAAATAGCGCTTGATGTAGCTCTCCGCTTCCTTGCGATCGATACCGAGCGAAGTCGCGAGGCCGAAGGGCGTCTGACCATAAACGATGCCGAAGTTCACGGCCTTCGCCGCTCTTCGCATGTCGGCGGTGACGAACTCCGGCGCCACTCGGAACACCTCGGCAGCCGTGCGCGTGTGAATGTCTTGTCCGGAGCGATACGCATCCAGCAGCACCGGATCCATCGACATATGCGCGAGCAGCCGCAACTCGATCTGCGAGTAATCAGCGACCACCAGGTTCCATCCGGGCTCCGGGACAAAGGCAGCGCGAATCTCGCGACCGACTTCCGTACGAATCGGGATGTTCTGGAGATTCGGATTCGATGAAGACAGGCGGCCTGTTGCCGCACCCGTCTGGTTGAACGTCGTGTGGATGCGCCCGCTACCAGCCCGAATCAAGGCGGGCAGGGCATCGACGTAGGTGCCTTTCAGCTTCGAGACCTGACGATACTCGAGAACCAGTGCCGCGATTTCATGATTGACAGCGAGGCTCTCCAGGATGTCCGCGGCGGTAGATACTGTTTTGCCTCGCCCGTATTTCACGGGGGAAGGCAGCTTCAGATCTTCATACAAGACCTTCGCCAATTGTTGGGGTGAGTTGATGTTGAAGCCGCACCCCGCGATCCAGTAGATCTTTTCGGCGAGCGCCTGAAGCTCGATATCCATACGCGTCGAAATCACACCTAGTTGCGCCGGCTCGATGCGAATTCCGTTGCGCTCCATTCGCGAGAGCACTCGGGCCAGAGGCAGGTCGATTTCGCAATACAGCTGATGAAACGAACGCTTCTGGACCTGCTCGAACAAGCGGCCGTGCAATTCGAGAATGGTGTCGGCGCGTGCTGCTGTGCTCTCGCCCATCCTTCGATCCAGGTACCGCTCACTCAGCTGAGCGAGGTCGCTTGCAGACGGCTCAGCCGAGAGCAGAAACGCCTGCAACATGATGTCGTGCTGCAACTCCGCGGTAGGAAGACCGAAAGATTCGAGGTGCTGGGACGTTGACTTTAGGTCATGGGTCACCTTGGGACAGCCCTGATCGAGCAGCCAAGGCCGCAACTCCTCGAATTGTGCAGGTGCCACCATGCGTCCAATGCCCTCGGCATGCGACAGACCGATGTTCTCGTCGACCGACACGGCCACCGGTTGTCCCGGCGCTAGCGATGACAGGTACTCTCTAACTTCTTCGCCATTCGAAAAGAGCTGGTAATCACGATTGGCCGGAGCCTCTGATGGACCGAGCTCTTTCAGCAGGCTGAAGAATTCGAGTTCACGATACAGCTGCTTCAAAGTGTCGACGTCCGGTTCCTGGGCCCTCAGATCTTCCAGCGACCACTCGATCGGGACATCGCACGAGATGGTCGCAAGCTTCTTGCTCAACAGAATCTGATCTTTGTTGTTGAGCAGGCTCTCGCGGTAGGTCTTGCGCTGAACTTCGGCAGCGCGCGCAATGGCGTTCTCCACCGATCCGTAAGCGGTGATCAAATCTCGGGCGCCTTTATCGCCGATGCCCGGCGCGCCTGGGATGTTGTCAATGGAGTCGCCCTTGAGTGCAAGCAGGTCGGCCACTGCCGATGGCGGCACCCCCATGAATTCCTCGGCGGTCTTCGGGTCATACCACACGTCTTCCTTGACCGGGTTGAACATGTGCACTTGGTCTGTGACGAGCTGGAGCATGTCCTTGTCACTCGACACGATCACCACGTCACAGTCCCGCTCAGTTGCCGCCTGGCGCGAAATGGTGCCGATCACGTCATCGGCTTCGAATCCCGCATACTGCAGGATCGGAATACGCAGGGCTTCGAGAATGCGCCGCACATACGGGATCTGTTGACCCAGATCGTCGGGCATCTCGGCGCGATTTGCCTTGTACTCGGCAAACGATTCGCTCCGAAATGTCGGCCCGATGCTTTCGAAGATCGCGGCTATGTAGCTCGGGTTGTAGGTTGCCCGAAGCTTACGAAGCATGTTGTGGAAAATGAAGACGGCTTCGGTGGAGAGTCCCGTGCTGGTGCGCATCGGCGGAGCGCCGGAGCGGGCTCGCGCATGATAGGCGCGAAAGATGAAACCGTAACTGTCGATTAGAAAAAGGCGCGAACGGCCCATGGATGGAGCCATGATAGCGCGAGCCTGTTCGAGGCCCGCGCTACCGGAAGGGGCTGCAACCGCTGCCGCTTACCGCACGTCTGCTGCGTCCGTGAACTCGGATTTCCGGCTCAGATCTTCCGCCAGGATGATGGCTTCGGCCAAGTCGCGCATGGGCCGGCGGAGGCGACGGCTTTCGTTGCGAAGCCGCAGGTAAGCCTCTTCCTCAGTGAGTTTGTACTTGCTTTGCAGCAAGCCTTTGGCGCGCTCCACCAGCTTTCGAGTCTCCAGCTGGCGCTTCATTTCCTGTGTCTCTTCCAGCAGGCGCGCATTCTCGTCGGCAAGAACCGACTTCGACACTGCACCGCCCATCTGCTCGCCGATGAAGGTCAGCAATCCGATCTCTTCACTCGTGTGCGTATGCTTTTCGCGATGATGAACGTTGATGACCCCGATAACGTCGCCACCGCTGACAAGTGGAACTGAAAGAAAGGCGTCGTAGGTGTCTTCCACCAGCGCTTGGAACCGTTTAAAACGGCGGTCTGCCGAAGCATTCTGGCTTAACGCAACAACCGACTTATGCTCGGCCACCCAACCCGTGACACCTTCGCCCATCTTCATGCGCAAGTTGCCCAAGTCCGCGGCGTGTGGAACCTGCGATGCTCGGAGGACGATCTCACCGGATTCCTCTTCAAGCAAGTACACAAGACAGGCATCGCACTGCGTCACCTGTACTGTCAGGCCGATGATCTCTCCAAGCATCTCATCCAAAGACAGTTCAGAAGCTACGATACTGCTGACGCGATGCAGGAGTGTTAGCTGATTTGGGGACGTCTCCATAAGAGATTCGAGAGGCACAATACGAAGGCTAACGTCTGCATTGCTACATGGTCCAATTGAATTTTTGAATGACACCCATTGAAAGGGGGTGCTTCCCACCATGGCTCGGGCAAAGCTCTTTATCTTCAATGAAGTATTACTGTTCTTCGTCAGTCTGAACGCGAGCGCCGGGCCCGCCTGGACCCCCCGCCGATGCGGGGATATCGAAGTTTGGACCAACGGGCAAATCGAGCGAGCTGATGCGGTTATGGACCGGATGCAGAACACTCGAGCCCTCTTGTCCGCACTTCTGCCCGTCCAAAAGCCACGACCTTTAACGGTGTTTGTACTGAGTGGAGAGACCGACTGGCTCCCTCGATCAGGTGGAGTTCACCAGGAAGGCGTCTATCATTACGACGGGATTCGGGATTGGATCGTGCTCAGGGAGAAAGCGCTCAATCTCCTCTCGGCGGCCTCTCACGAATACACACATTATTGGACTCAAATGGCCCTGGGTCGCTTGCCTGCTTGGCTGAACGAAGGCATGGCTGAGTACTTCTCGAATTTCTCCAAGACTCCCGAGGGCTTCACGGTGGGTGCGCGAATCGAGCGCCACGCGATCGCAGTGGCGCAGCAGAACCCCGCGGCTCGAATCAAATCCAAGTTCGCCTCCGGTTCTCCGGATACGTACAGTCGGGGGTGGGCGATCGTTCACTTTCTCCTGAGCCGGTCCTGGGACCTGCCCGCACTGAGAGACGCTCAGACGGATGTTGCAGTCCAGCTCGCGACAGCGATCGGCAAGCCGACAGGTGAGGCCGTCGTCGAGTTTCAGCGCTACGTCGAGCTCGGTGATTATCGAACAAGGCAGGTGAAGGGCGGAGCTACGGAGCGTTGTGCGCCTGGAGCAGGCACTCCACAGTTGGCTGAGCCCGAGGCGTTTCGCGATGTCATCCTCGCGGTTGCCGGGCAGCGCAAAGGCGCGTCGGCCGCCGAGGAGGCGATGGAGCGCGGTGATGATCGCAAAGCTCGAAGAGAACTTGAGCGGGAGGTTGCTCGAGGGTCAGACGACGCGGACGTCTACTACCAGCTAGCGCTGTTGGCGCGCGACGCGGGTGAAAGCGGCGATTATCGCTCGTGGCTCGAAAGGGCTCTGCGGGTAGACAGCACGCACGCATCATCGTTGTATGCGCTGGCGAACCTGCTGCTGCAATCGGGCGAGAAAGGGGAGGCTCACCGGCTCTTGGTCGAGTTCTCGAAGCTCAAGCCCGATTTGCCAATGGCATGGGAGGCGCTTGCGGCCGCGGCGAAAGAGGCGGGAGAACTGGAATCCGCTGCTGCAGCCGCCCAGAGGGCTCACCAACTCTCACACGATGAAGAGGACAAACGACGAACGGCCGCGCTTCTCGAATGGGTGAAGCCGGCAGAGAAGCAGCCAGCCAAGCCGATTGCCACGGTCGCGCCGGGGCAGGCCGCGCTCGCGACTGGTGAGGGTGTGCTCGAGCAAGTGGACTGTCTCGGCAAGCGTGCCCGACTGGTAATTCGAATGAATGGTGAGCGGGTGCGGTTAATAGTGAGTGAGTTGAGCTCAGTGAGAACGCTGGGCCTCTCGGAGTTGCCTTGCGGCGAAACCAACTTGCCGGTCCGGGTTGGTTTCAAGCGAATCGTGGATCAGACCTACGGCAGTCAGGGTGAACTTCGCACGATCGAATTGCTGGAGGGATCAAAAAGATGAGCAGCCAGCCTGAGCCTTGGCTTCGAGGCACACATATCGGCACCGACGCGGTCTATGCGCACGTTCTTTACACATTCAAGCAAGTGATGGAGGAGTTGAATCTGCACGCGCCTGATCTGAGCGGGGACGAGACCTGGATGCGGCCATTCGGGCTGGGATCGCTGGGCTTTCACATACGACATATTCAAGGCAGTATCGACCGGCTGCTGACCTACGCCGAAGGCAAGCCACTCGCAGAAGAACAACTCGCGCAGCTCAAACGCGAGCATCAGGCTGGTGGAGCGGCAAAGGAGCTGATTCGCGAGCTCGATGGATTCCTCGAGAATGCAAGGGTTCGGGTGCTGGCAATTCCCGAGGCGGAGTTGAATGATAAACGCGTGGTTGGAAGGCTCAAGCTCCCAACAACTGCTAAGGGTCTGTTGATACACATCTCGGAGCACACGCAGAGGCACTTGGGTCAAGCTGTCTTGACAGCAAAGCTCGTCCGCGAATTAAGGAACACTTAGCTACTCTTCAGGGCCCAAGCCGAACGCGTAGACCGTGCCGTTATTCGTGGTCACGTAGACGCGGCCATCCGCGATAGAGAGACCGCTGAAGTGTGTCCAATCCTTGATGATGTCCTTGCTCGAAAACAGCTCTTTGCCGGTTGCGGCATCGAACGCATAGAGAACGGCGTTGCCTTGCGGCGCGGTCGCACGCTCTTTTGAGGTATAGATTCGACCGCTATTGTCGACCTGCCTTGTGTTCTCGCCGTTCGACACGGCGAAGATCACGCCATTGGTTACGATCGGTGGCTCCGGCACGTTCAGGTCTCTCGACTGCCACGCGGGAACAAGTACAGGCTTGTCGTCTTTGACGTCGAGCTTGAAGGCCATGATGCTTCCGTTCGGAGCATCGCCATTGGTCGTTTGGAACTTCGGTGCTGCTTCGGCCTTTGGGCCCCAGGCCGGCGCAAATAACCACACATCGCCCTTTGAATCGGTGAAGGTGGCCATCGCTCCCCAGAAGCCACGGCTTGCGAAATCGACATCATCGTTCGTGTATCGGGGGCTGCGGAACAAGGGCGTCCGATGGTCTTCGCCCCCGAGTGACTTCGAATCGAGCAGATAAATGACGCCCTCTTTGCCTGCACCTGCGATCAGCTCCCAATCCTTAAAGTTGAAAACGATCGGGCTCATGTTGCCCATGTCGAGATCCTTCTTCGTGATGTAGGCGCGATTCGCCGGCGTGTAATAGTCGACGAGCTTGAGATCCTTCAAGCTCACAGCGAGAAACGTGTCGGAGAACTTGCCCTGCTCGACGTCGTAAGGGCCATCGCCAGTTTCGCCAATCACTCGGCCGTTCGATGTAATTGCGGCACCGGCACGACCCCAGATGCCGGCCCCCGCTGTGCTGGCTTGAAAGTAA
>DASQVJ010000585.1:0-5041 GCA_035640835.1 Bryobacteraceae bacterium | reverse complement strand
CAACCAGACACTCGCCGTCAACTACGTGGGCTCTGCCGGCCGCCGGCTGATATACCCCGAGTTCTACCGGAACGCGCCCGGCCAGACAGTCATCAACCCCATCTTCACGACGAGTCTGGTTCGCATCCATCGAAACCTTGCATACTCGAACTACAACAGTCTGCAAGCTCAGTTTCAACGAAGGCTTACAAACGGACTGCAAGCGTTGGCCTCTTACACCTGGGCCAAGTCGCTCGATTCGCTGTCGGATGAGACGACCGTAGCCACGCCCTCGCAATTCCTGACGCCGTCATACTTCTACGGGCCGTCGGAGTTCGATATCCGGCATACGTTCAACGCCGCCGTATCGTACAGCCTACCGTTCCGATCCGCGAACGCGCTGGCAAATGCGCTCATGCGTGATTGGGCTTTCGACGGAATCTTCAGCTTCCGCACCGCCGCGCCCGTGAACATCATCGTCGGAGATGATCCGCTGAACATCGGGCTCACGAGCTACGTGCGGCCTCATCACACCGGCGCGCCGATCTACCTGGATGACCCCATGGCGCCGGGAGGACGCGTGATTAACCGCGCGGCATTCGTTGCGCCGACGCCTGGAACGTTAGGCTCGCTCGGACGCAATGTAGCGCGTGGGTTCTCGCTGCGGCAACTCGACATGGGATTGCGACGCGCCTTCACCTTGCGCGAGTCGTTACAACTGCAATTCCGTGGCGAGGTTTTCAACCTGACGAATACGCCGAACTTCGGTGACCCGAGCGGGAGTCTCACTGCCGCCACGTTCGGCCGCAGCACGGCCATGCTTGGTCGAGCGCTCGGCACAGGCGGAACGTCGGGAGGCTTCAACTCGATCTTCCAGATCGGTGGGCCACGATCGCTGCAGCTTTCACTACGCCTCAGCTTCTGATCTATGAGACTGCTTGTATTGGTCTGCCTGATCGCGCGCATATTGAGCGCCGAAACCCACTGCTTCGATGACAGCATGCTTTCCGCCGCCGATCGCGAGTACGCGAGAGAGCTATTGCTGAAGGCTCTGGATCGCGAAGCGCTCTACACGTTTGCAGGTGGTCTCAAGCCGTTGAGCATCGGATTCGCCTCGCTCCACGTAAGTACCGAAGGGGGAGCTGATCTCGCGCCCGCCACACGGCTGCGCCGCATCATGCCGGCCTTTGCATGCGACGGCATTTGGGAGGCGCAGTTGCTCCACTCCGGATTCGTGATCGACGGGGAGCGCTACATCAACGCCGTTGTCTACCATCGTGGGCACTTCGCGGAAGTCTTGCGACGCCGGCCCGAGCTGTTTGAGTCCTACGGTTTGACGCCGGAAGCTCATCCCGTCGAAGTGCTGATGGCCGTCGAATCGGCGCGCGAGAGCCAGGCATCGCTGATGCTCGGGCACCTGCTTGGATATCCACCCGCGGCTATCGACTTCTTTTATGCGGCCTCGCGCGAGCAGGCGCGTACAGGTTTGTTTGTGCGCCGGACCTTCCGAGCGCCCGAGTCTTTCCAGAAGCAGAACTATTTCGTTTGGGCAGTACCGCTCGGCAGCACGGACGACAGCGACACACAGGCCATCATGTCCTGCGCTGCCGACATCCTGAGGGAATACAAAAAGCGGCGGGATCGGTTTGTCGGCGAAGGAAAGCCTGGCCCTTTTGCTCTGCTGCGGGACTGGAAGAAGGACGGCTTCCCAACTTGTGCGGCACACGCTTGGACCTCAGGAGCTGCGCGATGAAGCTATGGTGCTTACTTCTGACGTGCGGCTGCCTCTGGGGCCAGACTCTCGTACCGCAAGCCGAGTGCCTGCAGGTGGACAAACTCGCCGCCGCTGACAAGCAGATCGCGCTCGACATCTTGGCTGACGCGCTCGAGAGCGAGGCACTCTACACTCTCGCAACTCCGGACAAGCCGGTGTCCGTCGGCTTTCGATACGTCTTCGGCCCAGAAGGCTCGCCAGAGACCGAGGCACAATTGACATCGTGGCGCCGAGCCGTCGCCGGCCTGCGCTGCGGGAGTGACCTCGAGTGGTGGGTCGCGCCAATGGGCCCGGCATACCGAGGCAAGCGATTCGTGCACGTTTGGGTCGCGCGACGATCTGGCGTGCGACGCGTCATGTCCGAGAACCTCGACTTCTTCGGCAATCTCCAAATCGACCAAACCATCGGGACACCACGCCTGCTCGCAACGGTCGACCAAGCCGGGAGCGAAGTTGCCTTTCGAGGTTTGGGCCTGCTCCTGGGCCATCCCGCAGCAGCCGTCGAGTATGGCGAACAACAACGGAAATGGCAGAAGACAGGGCTGAGAATGCCTCAGGGTTCAATGGCAATTCCGACCGCCGGAGCGCGGCCGTTCGCCTGGTCTTGGGCGCAGCCGATAGGAGCAGTCGCGACCGAACGGGTCAAGGCGTTGGAGACGAGAGCCAAGGGCGTACTTGAGGAATACAAGAAGCGGAAAGCCGAGTTCATAGGTGAAGGCAAACCCGGGCCGGCCGCATTGCTCCTGGCTTGGTGGTGTACCGAAAAGGGCTGTCGTCTTCCCGATTGATGGCGGCCGAGTCTTATTGCTCTCTGAAGGCCGTGACGGGAGGCGTTCGCGCTGCTCGAAGTGCGGGCACACCGGAAGCGACCAAAGCTACACACAACAGCAGCATCGAGGCGACAGCGATCGTCTGAAAGTCACTCGTTTGGCCGCCATACAGCCATGCCGACAACAGACGTCCGCCTGCCACCACCCCGACGACGCCGAGCGTGATTCCGACCATCGCGAGGCGAAAAGCCGATCCGACCACGAGCCCAAAAATCTGCGATTCTCGCGCACCGAGTGCCATGCGAATTCCAAGTTCCCGTACCCGCTGACTGACCAGATACGCGAATACGCAATAAATACCAACACCTGCCATCACGCCCGCCAATAATGCGAATGAGCCGAGCAATACCGCCGTGAGCCGCTGCCTCCAGAGCGAATCTCCCACCACGCCTTTCATCGTGGTGACCTCGGCGATGGAGATGTCCGGATCAATCTTCCGGATTGCCTCCTGAACCGGCGAGGCGAGGGCGGCCGGGTCGGTCCTTGTTCGCACTGCGATCCATCCTCCCGCGCCTGGCCATTGAGCCATGGGGACGAACACCTGAGGAAACACCTCCCGATCAAGGGCGTTCAGGCGGCTATCCGCCACAATTCCCACCACAGTCATGCGTGGGAAGTAGCTCGTCATGTCCAACACGATGGTTCGACCAATTGGATCGTCATTACCGAAGTATCCCCTGGCATTGGTCTCATTGATCAGACCCACCATCGGCGCGTTTGCCGTGTCAAGCACGTCGAGTCCTCTTCCGCGAACAACCGGGATTCCGAATGTTTCGAAGTAACCTGGTGTGACTCGCTGCAGCGCGATCTCGCCATGACTCGGCAGTCCCGTCTGCTTATTTCGCGCCGCACCACCGTACCCTTTCGGGTCGGGTGGTGGAGCCGGTTTGCCGACGATGTGCATGCTCCAGGGATTCGGGCCATGACGAAGCGGCAATGAGTTCGTGATCACAGCACTCTGGACTCCGGGCAATTCACGTAACTCGCGATCGATTCGCTCGAAAAGCTGAACGCGCGAAGGGTTACGTCCGCCAGTCTCATACTTGCCGTATTTGTGCACCGGAACATTGAAGGCAAGAGCAAGCACCCGATCGGGGTTGAATCTCGGGTTAGAACGCACTAGGCGGAGGAACCTTTGCGTGAGTAGGCCGGCGGCAACAAGTAGCAGAACCGACATCGCCATCTCGGTCACGATCAGGATTTGTCCCGTTCGCCTGCCGCGGATACCCTGAGTTCCGCTGCGGCCTCCTTCCCGGAGAGACTCGTGCAGATCGGCACGGGAAGCGTGCAGGGCCGGCGCAAGACCGAACAGCAACGCCGACAGCATGGAGACGCCGGCGGTGAAGCACAGCACTCTCCAGTCAAGGCTCACTTCGTCGAGACGTGGTATACGGCTCGCCGCCGGCAGCAGAGCGAGAATCGGACGTGCAGCAATCAGCGCAAGGACAACGCCTACAGCTGCACTAGTCGCGGACAGCACAACGCTTTCGGTGAGAAGCTGGCTGGTGAGTCTCCAGCGCGAAGCACCGAGCGCGGCACGCACCGAGAACTCGCGATCCCTCTCGGCAGCCCGCGCCAACTGCAGATTCATGACATTGGCACAGGCGATCAGCAACACGATGCCGACCGCGGCCGCCAGCATCGTACCAGGCCGAACGATGATGAAGCCGCGCTCACTACCGTGCTGATACCTTGATCCCTTCGGATAGTTCTCCCAGATCTGCACCAGGCGATCAGCCCGATCGAACGGCAGCGGGCGCAACAGCACGCTGTTGACGACACTGAATATGGCCGTGTTCGCGCCGATTCCAAGCGCAAGCGTCGCGACAATCGTGGCGCTTACACCAGGACGGCGGCGGATAGATCGCAGCGCGAGTTTCAAATCATCGTTCACGTCACTCCTCCCGAAGAGCCACCAGGGGATCAACCAGCGACGCCCGCCGCGCAGGAATCCAACAAGCGATCAACGCTACCGTAAGAAGCACAGATGAAATGACAACCCACGCTTTGCACACGGACAAGGCGTGCCGGAACATGATGTCTGCAATAAGAACCGGAGAACCTGCTGGAGTGGTAGCGTTCCGTTGTGATCGGGCCGAAGTACACCGTAACCGGCGAGATTCCAGATGCAGGCGGGAATGTTCTTACAACGCGGGATCGACTGGAAGGCGAACTCGGTGCGGCGGCACCTTATTGCGCCTTCCAGGCCGGCATGGCGTTTCGACTAGAAGTCGTAGCGAGCAGAAATCTGCATCACGCGAGAGGGCTGCAGCGTTCCCTGGTATCGACCGAAGTTGGTCAGGGCGCTTAACGACAGGTTGATGTTCATCGGATCGAAGCGGACGGTGTTCAGAACGTTGAAGACCTCCCAACGTAACTGCATCTTGTGCTTCTCGTTGTAAGGCATCACGATGTTCTTGGCGAGGCTCATGTCGAAGTTGAAGACACCGTCGCCCCG
>DASQVJ010000584.1:0-8856 GCA_035640835.1 Bryobacteraceae bacterium | reverse complement strand
CCTTGGTCACGTCCTCGATCGAGGTGTTGGTGGCCGTCGAGAGGATCTGCAGGGTCTTGCGGGATGCCGCGGCGCGTGAGGTTGCGTACTCGGCGTCAGGGTGGAAGGCTTTCTGGTTGCCGCACGGCGCGATGATGATCGGCGAGTCGTAGGTAGTTCCGAAGAGAGTTACGCGCGTGTCGATCTTTGAGGTGTCGACCAGTCGACGCGGGCGGATCTGGAACTTACGAAAGCCCTCGCGATTGGCGCGCAGGGTGTAGTCGTCATCGACGCCGGTGCTCAAGTATCCGAAGTGTGCGGGCGGAAGGGCTTTCCGGGCAGCGGCTTCGAAATCGAAGACACTGAGCGCTTCCTCCGGCTTGGTGATGACGTACTCGTCAGCTGCATTTAAAGCGGCGGCCAGAGGGCTCGCGGCGAGGTACCGCAAGAACTTGCGGCGGGCAACGTCGACCTGCATGAACGGACATTGTATCTGAGTTGGTTTGGATGGGAGCTTTCAGCGGCCGGCGATCAGCTCTCAGCTTTTGCAGCGATGCAGATTGGCGCGCCCAACAACTAGCCCCCGGCGCGTTTACGAGGCGCGTGCGAGGTCCGCTTGGTGGCGGGCTTGGCTTCTTCTTCGAGGGCGGGTGGCTTGCGGCCCTGCTTGGCCAGGCTTTGCTCGAGCGCCTGCAGAATATCGAGCACGGGTGCGGGCTGGCGAGCAGCCGGTGCTTCTACGATCTCGTGGCCGGCGAGCTTTTCCTGGATCAATGCTTCCACCTTCTCACGATAGGTGTCGCGATACTGCGTGGGGTCGAACGGACCGGCGAGGTTTTCGACCAGGAGCTTTGCGAGCTCGAGCTCCTTGGGGTTCACCTGCGAAGTTTCAGTGCGGTGCTCGTCTTCGCGATGTACCTCGTTCTCGAAGTACATGGTGTGCAGGATGAGCCCGCTGCGGCCGGGCCGGATCAGGACCACGTGTTCGCGGCGCTGCATCGCCAGGCGTCCGACGCCGACAAAGTCGGCCTGTTTCAGAGTCTCGTAGAGCAGGGAGTACGCGCGTTCGCCACCTTTGTCAGGGTGCAAGTAGTAGGACGTCTCGTAATAGATCGGATCGACATCCTGCAGCTTGACGAATTGTGAGATGGCCAGTTCGCGCTCGGTTTGCGGTGTAAGCTTTGCAAGCTCGTCTTTCGTAAGGACGACGAAGCGATCCTTGTCGTATTCATAGCCCTTGCCGATGTCAGCGCGCGAGACCTCGGTTGGCTCGAGCTCTTCAGGCTCGGGCGGCGGTGCCTGTCTGGCCGACGGCCTGGGTGCCGGCCCTTGAAACGCGGCTCGGGATGAGGGCGGAGCTACAAGGGTCGGTGCGGGCTTGGAAGGCGGCGGTGGCGCGGGCTCGGCTTGGTCGGCAGGCCCCGGCTCACGTACCAGTTGCTGTCGGACTCGTGAGCCTGTCGGCACGTGGATCTGACGGAAACTGACCTTCTCGGCTCGCGCTGCCCGGTACAGCTTCACGGGCAACGAGAGCAATCCGAATGTAACGTACCCCTTCCAAACCGCGGTCGCCATACCTGCTTTTAGCTTGCACCCGGCGTACCAAAAGCACAAGGGTGATAGATTCGAGACATGGCCTTGGCAGTTGCCATGAGCGTTGAAGAGTACTTGAACACCTCTTTCGAAGGCGTGGACCGCGAGTACGTTCACGGGGAGGTCATCGAACGCCCTATGGGGGAAGAGAAGCACTCGGACGTGCAGTGGCGAATATGCGGCATCATCTTTCAGGCCGCGTCTGAGTCTGCGTTGTATGGGCGTCCCGAGTTAAGATTGCGGCTTACCCCAGACATTTTCCGCATCCCGGACGTGTCGATCTTCACAACGCGCCCCAATGAGCGCATACCGTCGTCGCCACCGCTGTGCGTGATAGAAATCGTCTCTCCGGATGACCGTTATTCGGCTCTGCTGGCCAAACTGGCTGAGTACTCTGCGTGGGGTGTGCCGAACATCTGGGTAGTCGACCCGCAGATCGAGAAGCTGTATTGCTACCGCCAGGGTTCGCTTGAGGAGAGGCCGGAGCTTCGCCTCGAAAGCCACGGCGTCCTTCTCACCGCCGATCGCCTGTTTCGATGATTCCCAGCTTGACCCGAAGCACTGTCAGGTGACAAGCTTCCACGGGAGGCTTGCCTTGATGCTCGGACGAGTGCTGGTCGGGTTGTTCTGCGTGAGCGTGTGGGCCGCGGATGCGGACCTCGCGGTTGTCGAGAAGGTCGCGGGAAGGGTGTCGTTCTACAGCAACGCAGGCGAGAGGTTAGGCGAGGTCAAGGTCGGCAATACGCCGCATGAAGCGGTGCTTTCCCCCGATGGCCGGACGCTTTACGTCAGCATCAACGGCGTGCTTTGGATGACGGACGTCGATGCGGATGGAGAGAAGCTGATCGCGGCGGTCGATGTGCCGAATCGAAAGTTAAAGAACACCATCGACCTTGGGCAGTATCGCCGGCCGCACGGGCTTTCTCTGACGAAGAACGGAATGCTTTGGAGCACGACCGAGAAGCCGGACGGTGTCTTGGTTGTGGACACAGCGAAGAACAAGGTGATGAAGTGGCTCGACACCAAGGGCCAGAATCCTCACATGGTCGAGTGGAATGAGCGACTGGGCCGCGCGTATGTCAGCAACACGGACTCGGGGTCGATCGCGATTGTGAATCCGAAGGACTGGTCCGTTTCCCTGATTGAGTCTCTGAAGCGTCCGCAGGGCGGAGTCTTCTCGGCGGACGCATCGCGATTCTACGTCGTGAACAGCGGCGGTGGATCCATCAGCATTATCGATACGTCTCGTCCGGCCATAGCCGCGAACATCAAGACCGGTGAGGGACCCGGACGGATCGCGCTGACGCCGGACGGCAAGACGCTCGTGTACAACCTCGGTACAGACCAGGCGGTCGCATTTGCGGATGTCGCATCGCAGCGTCAGATGAAGGTCGTGCCTATCGGTGGACGCCCGCTGTCACTGACGTTGTCGCGCGACGGCAAGCGTGCCTATGCGGGTATACAGGATCAGGACAAAATTATCGTGCTCTCCGTTCCTGACCAGAAGATCGTGCAGGCGATCCAATTGCCGAAAGGCTCGGGGCCGGATCCGGTGATTCCGCTCCGCTGATCTCCGGCAACTGACATTTGCCGTGAAACAGCTCGGGAGCTTCGAGAGTCTTCAGGTTTGACACCGACGGGCCCGTCCCACGAACGTACCTTCGAGATCCTGCTAATTGAGGACAACGAAGCTGATGCCCGGTTAATGAAGATCGCTTGGGCAGAGTGCGCTGTTGTTGGCAGCCATGTCTCTCTGCTGCAGAACAGCAAGGACGCCATCGTCTACTTGAGGCGCGCGGAACCGTACACGAGCGCGGTCCGGCCAGACCTGATCATCCTGGATTACAAGATGCCTGTGGATGGCGGAATCGCGTTGACCGAAATCAAGGCCGATCCTGACTACTTGCATCTTCCCGTCGTCGTGCTCACCGGATCAAGCAATCCCCACGACTGGCTGGACTGCTATCGCCGACACGCGAACTGCGTGTACCGTAAGCCGTCCACGCTAGACGACTGGTTTCGCCTGATCAATCATGTTGCAGAGCACTGGTTCCGGTGCACCGTTCTGCCGCAGCCCGAGCAGCCCGGTTCGCCCGGTTTCGGATCGTAGGTCTGCAGCGCCCCGAGCGCTTCGATTAACATCGTTACCATGCTTCCTTTCACCAGACGCAGGTTGCTGGCCGGCGGCGGTGCTCTCGCGTTTGCAAACCCTGAATTCCTCGCCGCACAGCAGCCGACCGCTGCCAGAGTGGACGCGGTGCTCGACACCGACACCTACAACGAAATCGACGATCAGTTTGCGGTGGCTTATGCGATGCGCTCTCCCGATCGCATGAACATTGAAGCTATCTACGCAGCGCCTTATCTCAACGATCGATCGACATCGGCTGGGGACGGCATGCGAAAGAGCTACGACGAGATCCTCCGGATTCTCAACCGTCTTAAGGTGCCGCATAAGGACCTGGCACATCGAGGCTCGGAGAACTTCATGGCGGGGGCAGGGAAGCCTGTTGAAAGTCCGGCGGCTCGAAATCTGATCGAGAGGGCGCGGCGGAAGCGAAGTGGTCCGCTGTATGTGCTGACGATTGGTGCGCCGACCAACGTATCGTCGGCGATCCTCATGGAGCCGAAGATCAAAGATCAGATCGTGGTGGTGTGGCTCGGAGGGCAGCCGTTCGACTGGCCGACGGCAAGCGAGTTCAATCTGAAGCAGGATATTCACGCTTCTCGCGTGCTCTACGACTCAGGCGTGCCCTTGGTGAACATCCCGACGAAGAATGTTTCAGAGCATCTGCGGACTACCGTGCCCGAGATGCAGAAGTTCCTCAAAGGCAAGTCGCCGATCGCGGATTACCTTTGCACCGAGTTCGAGAAGTATGCACAGGAGCACTCGCCCAGCCCATTGTTCGCTTATTCAAAGGTGATCTGGGACATCTCTGCCGTGGCGTGGATGGTGGAGCCGAAGTGGGTTCCCGTAAAGGAAGCCCCGAGCCCGATCCTGACGGACGATCTCAAGTACAAGCAGGGCACCAGGCGGCACATGGTGCGGGTGGCGTACGACTGCAATCGCGATCGGATCTTCAACGACCTTTTTACGAAACTGAACCGCTAAGGCTTGCGGTAATCCTTGTTCTCGGTAACCGCCGGCCCCGGCGGAGGTTCGATGGGAACGCCTGCCTTGGTGAGCACTTCTTCAATCGCGGCGACGGTGTCAGGCGAGGGCTTGAAGTTGCCGAAGCGATAGCCGCGCGCGATGGTGAGAGGCGTCCAGCCGTGCTTGTTCTTGCGGTTCCAGACGTTCACATCGGCGCCTTTCGCTGCGAGCAGGCGGACGACCGCAGGCAGGTTCTTGTAGGCCGCGCTATGCATCGCTGTCTCGCCCAGGTTATCGACCGCATTGATGTCGTTGCCGAGATCGAGCGCAACTTGTACAGCTTCGACTACCTCGCTCTCCGATCCGGCATCCTCGCCCGGCGATCTGGTGCCGAGTCCGGCTGCGGCCATCAGAGGCGTGGACCCTTCGGCGTTGGGGATCTTCGGATCTGCGCCGAGTGCGGCGAGAGCTTTCATCAACTCCGCATCCCCGGTTCGAGCGGCCAGGAAGAATGGCGTCGCACCGACCGTGTTGATTCGTGTGAGCCCTACGGCCAGCTTCTTCGTCATGCGCAGGTTGACGTCCGCGCCGCTGGCCACGAGCTTCTTCACTATCTCGAGGCTGTTCATGTTGCCGGAGCCTCGAGGAGCGGGATCGTTATCGCCGAGCCCAGGCTTGCGTACCCAGCTCACGATGTGCAACGGAGCATAGCCGACCTCGACAGCGTTCGGGTTCGCGCCACGGTCGAGAAGCTTGGATGCGAGCTCGAAATGTGCGTTGACCACCGCGAGATGTAGGGCCGTGGTGCCTTCGCGCGGTGCGCCGGCTCCAGAGGCTGGTCGAGGTCCCGAGGCCTCGCGTGGGCGGATGGTTTCGTTGACGTCCGCACCAGCCTGAAGAAGAGCTTCGGCGACTCCGATGTGTCCTTCGCGGACGGCAAGTAAGAAGGGTGTGTAGCCTGTGGCCAGGGTCGAATGGATGTCAGCCCCTGCGGCGATAAGCGCCTTAACAACCTCGACGTGACCTTCTGCCGCAGCCCACATCAGCGCGTTCTGCCCGCGACGATCTTCCTTCGCATGAACATCGGCACCATGCGCCAGCAGCGCCTTCACAGCATCCACCTTGCCGGTGCGAGCTGCGGTCATCAACGCGGTTTCGCCGCCAGGGAGCTTGCTATTTGGATCGGCACCGGCCGAAATCAGGAGCTCCACCATGCGCCCGTTGCCGTTCGTGCAGGCGAGAAACAAGGGCGTGAGTCCGTATCGATTGGCTGCCTTCGCGTCGGCACCGGAGCGCAACAGAGCCTTCGCTTCCTCGATGTCATCGCGATACACGGCGCGATGGAGGGCCGTGGTGTCATCGCCGCTCGCAGCCCACAGGCTATTCAGAGTCAGAAACGCAACGAGTCCGAATCGATACATCGGAGACCTCAGACCGAAAGCAATTCTTCGACCTTGCCCTTGCTGTCGGCGAAGGAGTGGAGGCGCACGCCCGCTTTGTCGAGCAACGTCAGGTGCAGATTCGCAAGCGGCGTCGGCTCGGGGTATTGGATGTGACGTCCGCCTTTCATCTGGCCTGAACCACGTCCGGCGACGAGAATCGGCAAGTTTACGTGATCGTGAACATCAGCGTTGCCCATGCCGCTGCCGTACAGGATCAGCGAATGGTCAAGCAACGATCCATCACCATCGGGCGTCGCTTTCAGCTTCTCGAGATAGTAAGCGAAGAGCGACACATGGAATGCGTTGATTTTCGCGACCCTCTCGAGCTTCTCGGGATCGCCGCCGTTGTGCGTAAGCGGATGATGCGGATCCGGTACACCGATCTCGGGATACGTGCGCGTGCTCGTTTCGCGGGCCAGTTGGAACGTGATCACGCGAGTGACATCGCCCTGATAGGCGAGCACCTGCAAATCGAACATCAGCCGCGCATGATCGGCGTATGCGGCAGGCACGCCAATCGGACGATCGAGGTCCGCAAGCTTTGGATCGGCGGTCTCAGTTTCTGCTTTCTGGATTCGGCGCTCGACTTCACGCACCGAATCGAGGTAATTCGAAACCTTGGTGCGGTCCGACGGTCCGAGCTTTTGTTGCAGTCGTGCGATGTCGGTTCGAACCCAGTCGAGCAGGCTCGAGCTCTTTCGTAGTTCCGCCATGCGCTCGGCTGCCGTGCCGCCTTCTCCGAACAGCCGCTCGAAGGCAACGCGGGGATGAGCCTCCGCCGGCAGAGGTGTTGTCGGCGTCGACCACGACAAGTTGTTCTGATACACGCAGGCGTAGCCGTTGTCGCATTGGCCGACGGTGGTCAGCAGATCCATCGCCAGTTCGAGCGAAGGCAGCCGTGTCTCTTTGCCGAGATGCTGCGCGGCCACCTGGTCGACCGTGGTTCCAAGGTGATAGTCCGTGCTCTCGGTCCACTTCGCTTTGGCGGCGCTCAAAAACGCGGCATTGGAAGTAGCGTGCGTCCCCGGATACGCGTTGCGCAGTTCCATTCCGCTGAGCACGGTGATGTGGTCCACCACGGGCGCGAGCGACTTCAAGATCGGCGACAACTCCACAAGTTTGCCGGTTCCAGGAGGAGTCCATTGAGGCATGTGAGCGCCCATCGGCATGTATACAAAGCCGAGGCGTCGAACCGGCGCCGCTGCTGTGGCCGATTGAGCGGTCAGCGCCGGAACCATCGCATCGAGCAATGGAAGCGCGATTGTTGTCCCAAGACCCCGCAGGAAGGTTCGCCGGGGCAAGGCTGTTTTCGTGATGATCATTGGGATCTCCTCATCTGGAACGGCGTACTGTTGACTATGCCGACAATGAAACTCGAGAACTTGTATCCATTCTGCTCGCTGTCCCGGACGATTTTGCGAATGGGCGGAGCATCGTAGTACTCTACGCCGCGGCCAAGCGAGTAGGTGAGCAGCTTCTCAGTCAAGCGAATTGCGAAGGCGTCGCTATGGCGCAACAGCGCCTTCTGGAGTCCGCTGACGCCGTCAAATTTGGTGCCGTCGGGCAGCGCGCCGGATGTGTCGATCGGAATCGATTCTTCCGATGTTCTCCAGCGACCCACCGCGTCGTAATTCTCGAGCGAGAATCCGACCGGATCCATCAGCTGGTGGCAACCGGAGCACGCAGGATTCGAGCGATGCTGCGCCAGGCGCGCGCGCATCGAGAGCTTCTGGAAGCCGCTGGTGTTCTCCTTCAATGCGGGCACTGACGGCGGAGGAGGTGGTGGCGGAATGCCCAGGATGTTGTCGAGCACCCACTTGCCGCGAATCACAGGCGACGTACGTGTCGCGTATGAAGTGACGGTCAGGACACTGCCTTGTCTCAGCAGGCCGCCGCGCACGCTTCCAGGCTCGAACTCGACTCGCCGGAACCGGCTGCCATAGATGTTCGGAATACCGTAGTGTTTCGCGAGCCGCTCGTTGAGGAACGTATAGTTGGCGGTCAACAGGTCGAGCACGCTGCGGTCTTCTCGCAGGATGCTTTCGAAGAACAGTTCCGTCTCTTTACGAAACGCCTGGCGCAGGTTGTCGTCGAAGTCCGGGAAGAGGCGCATGTCGGGATTCGCGGACGACAAGTTGCGCAGGTAGAGCCACTGCTCGGCGAAGTTCGTCACCAAGGCGCTCGACCGTTCATCGGCGAGCATGCGGCGGACATGTCGCTCGAGGACGCCAGGCTGCCTCAGTTTTCCGGCGCTCGCGTCGTTGAGCAGCGGATCATCCGGGATGCTGCTCCACAGAAAGAAGCTCAAGCGCGAAGCCAGTTCGAGATCGCTAATCCGGTAGGCACTTTCCCGATCGACACTCTTCGGATCCTCCTCCACTCGGAACAGAAACTCGGGACTCACCAGCACCGCGCTCAGACCCATCTCGATGCCCGCTTCGAAGCCGTTCTCAACTCGAGCGTCGCGGAAGAACTTCATCGGACCCTGGAGGTCGGCCTCGGTCACGGGTCTGCGATAGGCGCGCCGCATCACCGTCGACAGAATCTTAGCCGCACAACCGTCTTCCTCCTGCGAGCTTCTTGGTTGGCAGATCAGAAGGCGTTTGCGGCTTGGAGTAGCTCCCGGTCCGCTGAAATCGAACGGGCCGTTGACGGTGATCGAGTAAAGCGCGGGCCGGATGCGCGGATGGCGATCCATGTTGAAGTGCGCATGCCAGGGCTGTCGTTCGGTTTCGAGCAGGAGCGAAG
>DASQVJ010000583.1:0-5802 GCA_035640835.1 Bryobacteraceae bacterium | reverse complement strand
CAGAGGGCTTCGTCGCTGCCGTCTCCTTCATCATTGTCAATGTCTCGCACGGTTGTGCCGTGGCCGGCTTACTGGATCACCGCGGTATCACCTGCTCGCAGCGAAGTGAGGAGGTCGTTGATACGGCCAAGGATCCCACTGCGAGTCGCTTGATGATTTCGGATGGTCATTGTCTCGAACCCCAGACGGTTTAGGGTGCGGGACCAGTTCTCGGCATCGTTGACGCATCCGGAGAGTTCGAGGCCGGGAGGATATTCGTCGACGCCGATGCAAAGAGCTATGCGCCTTCCGTTGGTGGTCGAAATGGCGGGAGCAATCGTGGCCGGCTGAGGCGGGGGTTGCGGAATCGCGACCATTGGTGGCGCGGCTTCCTGAGGAGGCTCAACGGCAAAACCTCTGCTTTCTCCTTCATTGCGGAAGTTGGTTATGGGCGTGGCATCGGCAACACCGAGAATCCGCCTCATCACACTGTTCATCGTCGCGACATCATTGTCAAAGTCGCCGTGACTCTTGGAGGTAGTCGAGTTTCTCGCGCTGGCACCGTTGGTCGTCGAGAACAGCAGGTCGGCTTTTGCGCCTCCACCGTCCAGTCCGAACAATTGAACAAGCGATCGGTCTGCGCGAATGCTGTCCTCGAGTCCAAGGATCGGCGTGGGGCTGACCGGCTCGAACGCTCGGCTCACCAGGTAGAGGAGGGACTTGCGATATGGCCCCGCTCTGTCGTCGCGCTCCAGACTCCGATTCATCGTGTACATCGTGAGCCGACCGATCTTGTTCGCATCGTGAACGTGAGGTGCCAGCCGCTGATGAAAGAGCTGTGTCGTAATCGCAGGAGCCAGGAAGTGAAGGGTGTCCACCTTTAGCGCCTGCCCGTTCTGAGACATGCGCAGCAGTGTGTCGAGGAAGTGGGCGTGGAAGATGGAGCCGGCGCTATGTCCGACCGCGTGCACCTCCATCTCCGCATGGTTCGCGTTCCAGAAGCCGAGTAGCTTCTCGATGACGAAGAGGGCTCCGCCGCCTGCAAGCACGGACACCTCGGCGCTACGCTTCATTTGGGACCAAACTTGCTTGCCAGGCTCGCGTGCAAGTGCCTCAATAAACGCGTCGTTCAGATCCTCGAAGACGCCACGACGGCCCGTAAACAGGCCGCGCACGATATCGGTAATCGTCTCGCGAAGACCGGTCTCCCAGACGAAGAAGATCGGGTACGTCCCGTTGCTGCGCCAGAAGTCGAGCCGGCTCAATATCGGCAGTAGGCCGGACAGCTCGTCGACCAGGCCGCCGTGGGCGAAAAAGACCAGCTTGAGCTTTTGGCCCAAAGCACGCCGCCGCTCGAGCTCATGCGGTAACTCGACGTCAAAGATGTGATTGACATCGGCGTCGGACGTCTCGAACTGTCCGTCATCGGAAAAGGCACCGAAGCGAAGGTTGACCACGTGCCGGCGGAGAATCTCCTTCTCTTGCGGTGTCAGCTGCCGTGGGCCGCGCGAAGCCGACACGCTCCGCGTAGGTTCCTGCTCCCCGAGGAGAAAAGCCAGCTCTCCATGCGACAAGAGTTCGTCAGGAAGCTCACCGTGGTCCGTCGATGGGGTGGTCCGAGTCGATGGGCCAAGAGCTTCCACAAGATTGCGAGCCGCTTCCCTTCGCAAGGTCGCTTCGGGGCCGAACACTCCGCCGTTTGTACTCACTTCCCTCCCGAGAGCCGCATGTTCTTCCTGCAACAAGCTTATGAACTCAGACTTGTTGACCTGAGTGCCGGGGCAGGTTTTCTTACTCATCTCGTTGTGGAACCGAATCGCCTCGGGAGGCAAACCGAAGCGCCGTTGGATGGCCGCGATTGCTTGAACAGCCGCGCGCCTTTGAGGGTCCCGGAACGGATCGGCATTCCGATCGAAGTTACCGATCATCTCGATCATGAACGGCCCGACGTCTTCGTTTCCGTTGAAGCCAGTCGCGCTCGCGGGCGCCCGATCCCAACTCCTGCCGGTCCATAGCACGCCTCGCGGATCGATCGTGAGGTGCTGCGCAATGTCCGACCATCCCCTGCCGTCCGGCTCCGGAGTGGTGTGGAATCGCCACATTCCTTCAATGGACTCGATGGGCGCACGCCGTTCGAAGTCGGTGTGATTCGGACGGAACGTGTGGTGCAAGTGCACCGTGTCAATGCGTCGTTGAAAAGGAAAGAGGTCGAGCAGTTCGGCAAATTGCTCGATGGAGAGTTCGCGGAAGGGCTTCGGCATGATAGTGGCTCCAGGAGTTTTAAGCGCCAGTGCTTGTACGTTTGGTGATCAACATGTCCGTGGAGGGTTCGACGATGTCCAGGAACGTGCCTTCAATCGAGATCGGCTCGGGTGAGCTCGCCGCACGATTGCCCAAGCTTCGCAGAGCGCCATCGCCGGCACTGATCGGCTTGAAAGCTGTGTAGTTACCCGCATCGTCAAAAAAGACGCGAACCGCCTGGATACCGAAAGCCACGGGGTTGCTTCCCTCGTAGGTGACCTTAGTGTTTCCGGTCGCGTTCACGTTCAATCCAACCGTGCCCGACACCGCACCGGAAATCGCCGGCACGTTCAGGTCAATGTCGGAGCCGCTGTCGTCCTGGGCGGTCACCATGATCTTGGTCGCTTTCACGATGGAAGTGATCACGGCGATCTTGTCGTCCATCAGCAGTCGAGCGACATGCAACTGGCGCGGATCGATGTCGGTTTCGTTTAGGTATTCATCGAGTTTCAGGACGTCGATTTTGTCGACCTGCACTCCGGCGAATTGGAATTGGACGGTCTTGGCGCCTTGGAAACTCGCACTCAGATCCAGATTCTTCCCCGAGAATGCCTTCAGCAGAGAGCCCAGCAGGCTTAGTCCGACGCCTAACTTGATCTTTGAAGTTCGTGCGCCCTCGACGATATTGGCAGTTTGCAGGTCGACGGTAACCTGGGGCAGAACGGCCGTCGCCGGCACCATCGCGTCACCTAAGTCCCCGAGAGGCGCAAGTTCTTTTCCTTCCTTGAGCACCACTTGTAGAGGAGAAACTCCGGCCCGCGGCAAGCGAACCGGCAAGTAGCCGACGTCTTTCAACATGTTGAGGAACGGATCGGGACGAGCCATGGGATGTAACCTCGCGATCTGGAATAGTACCAGACACTAATGGAAGCGAAGTTTGCGACCAAATCATGTCAGCAATCAGAATCCGTATTCGGCGATCCCGCACCTACGTCGCTGGGCGGGTGCGGTGGCTTGAAAGAGGCAGATGGAGTGTTTTTTTGAAGACTCTTTCAACGGCGATGGTGGCTCATGAGACGAGACGATATGCAATGCAAGGCCGTATTGGAGATGAAAGGCTAGTTCGGAGCCCTCACGTCCGACCCTCGCTGACTGCACTCCAGCACTTTGCTGATGATTCCGGCTCGTCCCGTAACGCCCATCTTGATCATGATGAGCCTCAGGAAAGCCTTCACCGTGTTGGGGCTAATGCTCATCTGTTCGGCTACCTCCTTGCAAGTGAGCCCCACGGCAATCCCTTTCAACACCTGATGCTCGCGATCCGTCAGATCATATTGAGCGGCGATGTACCCCATCGGGTCCAACCCGTTCGCATCTTCATGAATGTGAAACGCGAGCAACGGTTGAAAGGGCGCTCCTGCCACAGGTTGGAGCAGGCTTACCCGACACGAATAGCCCGCCTTACCAACATAGAAGTGAACTTTAACCCCGGAAAGGTCATTGGGCTTCCTGGCACGTACAGTCCGCATGACCTCCTCTGGCAGAACGAAGGAGGTCTCCAGCTCCTCCTTCGATGTGCCTTGCTGCATGCCAAGCATTTTCGAAGCCGCTTGATCTACAGCCAGAGGTTTCAGAGAAAGGTCGGTTAAGACTAACCCGTCAGACGAACTTGGGGTACGGGTCTGATGCCGAAGTCTCGGTTGCATAGAATACCTCGACGACGAGTACAAAAAACTTAGCCTGTGAACGATCAAGGAGCGTAACGAGTAATATACGTGCCCCAGTTTGCTGCTTCTGTTCGCGGTGCTGCTGGAATAAACTGCATACCGAGCCACACGGAGCCGTCCGCAGCGGCAAAGGCGGCAGAATAGTCTCCCCATCGTGCAGGGAATCCGTTATATCCGGTAAACCCGTCTTGCGGCGCTGCACCTGCAGCTACTAATTGCAAGGTGGCCGAACTTGAGCTTATCGAAATCGGAACCAACGCTGCGCTCGGAAAATGGTCCGGACCTACTAAAGTGACAGAAATTGCACCGTTACCTTGAGGGTTTACCGCGATAGCCGGCCTCAGAAGGTGGTTTCTTTCCACGGACAAGTAGCCTTGTCGCACAATAAGGGCGTTCAATGCGCCCGCGCGGAACGAAGGAGCCAAAATGAGATATACACCGCCCACGAGACTCCGTCCGCCGCTGTCTGTCACTTGAGATCCGAATGTCGCAAAGAGCCGTCCGCCAGCATAGGAGAGCGCCAGCACACGACAGTCGGCACCGTCGATAAAGGACAGAGATTGGCCCAAACTCGAGCCGTATGGGATCGGCCCAGGCTTCTGCGTGGCAACATCCGGCAGGAAGTAAGCGAGTGTCGGCAAAGTAGTTTGCACGAGTGTTAACGAGGGATTCGCAGTGTTGAGCGAACTGGTGTTGTACATCGCCCAGAGAGCCACCGAATTGTTAACTGCTGACCGAGCTTGTGTGCTGACGAAGTACTCGAGCCCTCCATTCGCTAAGAAGTAGCTGGCTCCCGGAGGCGTGACTGCCGGCTGAAGCGCAAACTCGAAACCGGTGGTAAATGGCAGCTTGAACTCGTAAAGCTTCGGCAAGGGCACACCTGCTGCCAGGTCAATTTTGGACAAGGCCAGAATCGCCGCGTTGACGAAGCGCTCCGAGATTGTCGTGTACTGATTCACACTGATGTAGAACCCGTACTGATCGGCTCCAATCTGTGGAAAGTCAGACAGACAGGGACATCCCGGATGGGACAGATCCGTTGTGTCCATTTCGTAAATGCCGTATCCGCCCATGGGATCTGATGACTGACTTACGGCCATGTACAGCCGCGAACTGTTCATAGGGAAGCCGAAAATGTCATAGTCCTGGGCGCGCTGCAAGACGATCCACCGATTGATGGTCTGGTCGTGAAACACTCGCATGTCAGTCGGAAAAGGTCCGTTGATACCGGTTGAACGGTCGATTGCGGGTGGCACCCCGAACAGTTCATTGCTGCTCAGGACCTTAGGCAACTGAGGCACACCAGCGACGGAATAAATCTGGATGGCATTGTTGACGCCTTCCAGGACGAATCCGTTCGCAACCGCGATGCTGGTGTTTGGCGGCTCCACACTATATTGGTTGCCATTATTCGCGAGCCTCTGGTCCAAGTGGGTCAGCCCTAAGAACCCACCCGCGATCGCCGGAAACTGGATATCCAAGCTCGAACTCGCGGCGGTTTCGATGCTGCTGGCTTCCCTCAGTGAGGACTCGGACTTTGCCCCGAAGCTCGACTGTTGGGGCGCCCGGAGGAGCTGTTTAGGTGGCTTAAATTCGGGTGTCGCGACGTCGAAAGAAGCGAAGGTGGCCTCGGCCTTTCGACTTCCAAACTGGCCAAGCGCGCTCACGTTCACAGTGCGAACAAGCTGCATCCTTCCGGTGATGTTCTGTCCACCGTAAGTTGCCTGCTGTCCCTGCACAGATAACAGGCTCGAAAGGAACGTGATCAGCAGGAGTGCATGCCGCTTCATCGCGAACTCCCCGCGAAACGCCGCCACAGGAGAGCGCTCGCGATTGTCAGGCCACAAATGCCGAA
>DASQVJ010000582.1:0-5302 GCA_035640835.1 Bryobacteraceae bacterium | reverse complement strand
CGAAGTTGCGTTAGCTGAAGTTCGGCCCGACGCAGTTCGACCTTCGCCTGGGCCATCTCAGCCTGTCTGCGGAATCCGGTGAATATAGGAAGCTGAATGCTAACGCTTGCCGTCCAGTCAGGCTGCCATCGTAATCCAGTGAAGTCGAAGAGACCCTGAGGGAACGCCTGGCCTGCATAAACGGTCTGTACAGATACCGTTGGGAGGAAAGCCGAGCGGGCAACGCGCACTCCTTGTTCGCGGATGGCCACTTGCCGTTCGGTCGCGCTCACCGCCGAGCGTTGCGCCTGTAAGACCTCGGTGCGAGCCCCGTTCGCGTGAGCTCGGCAGCTGTTGGCGCCTCGAGCGGAGTGGTAAGCCGGACAGGTTGCTGAAGAGGAACGTTCACAATCCGCTTCAAGTTGAGTAACGCCAGAGATGTGGCGTTCCGCGCTTCCACTAGCTGCGGCCGGATATTCGCCAGCGACACTTCCGCTCGTAGCACGTCCAGATCCGAGGCGTACCCGGCTTGGAGACGCAGCCTCTCTTGATTGAGAAAACTCGCGGCCTGCACCAGTGCGGCCTGCGCGATCGTCTCGACTTCCTGAGCGAACAAAGCCTGATAGTAGACGGCTCGTACCTGTAACTGGATTTCCGCGATTTCTTCAGCAAGCGCGTAATCGGCCGCAGCATACGAATGCTGCGCGATTTCGATCCCGGCCTTAACACGTCCTCCGGCAAAGAGCAGTTGCGAAGCGGTCAATCCAGTCGAATAGGTGTGCGCGCGACCGAACGGAAGACTAAGCGCTTGCCCGTCCACGAGATCCTGGATGACGCTGAAGGCCGCAGTCTGAGCGTTCTGTTCCAGGTAGCGGACCCGCGATTCGAGCGGCGCCGATGGATTTGGCGCGAAGCGTGGAAAATGAGGCAGTTGAAAGCCGCTGCTGAATGCGGATTGAAAGGTCCGCACATAAGCGAGTGATGTGTTCACTTGCGGGAATGCAGCGGAGCGCGCGATCGTCACCTCCGCCGCAGCAAGCTCAACGGCTGCGCGTGCGAGCTTTACTTCTTCACTGTCCCGCAGCGCGCGTGAGAGCGCCTCGTCAATGCTCAGCTCGACCATCGGGCCAAGCGCCTCTTGTTGTGCGCGAAGCGTTGCTGTGTTGCTAGCAAGAACGACGCCGAGTAGTGCGACGCGGGGTGGTAGAGAAAACCAATGTTGCATCGTGGAACTTCAGCTATTCACTGCCGATCTCGGAGTCACTTAGATGACCACAGACGTGGTGACGCAAGCTGCCCTGAAGTGTTTCCCGCTCTAGGATTGTTGCGAGGTTAACCTCAAGTCGAAGTTTTGGTTTGGTCGAACAGCAGACGCTGATGTTCAACGGGTCGACACATGGTTAGGTCCGCCTACCACACTCCTCGACCTCAGCCACCTTCACCACCCGATCACCGCTCAGCGAAAATGGAGAACGCCGTTCATGTCAGATCTGAAAACCCTCTCGCCCGACCTCCTCGTGCACGTCGCACAGCAATTGCAGGTGCCGCTCAAAGGCCTCGTTGCCACCATGCAACTCCTCGACGAAGGAGGAACCGTTCCCTTTATTGCGCGCTATCGAAAAGAAGCCACTGGTGGACTCGATGAAGTCCAGATCCGCAACATCGAGGAGCAACTTGCCTATCTCCGCGACCTCCTCGGTCGCCGCGAGACCATCCTCAAATCCATCGAGGAACAAGGCAAGCTCACGCCTGAACTGCGTGCACGTATCGAAGCGACACTCGATCGCAGCGAACTCGAGGATCTCTACCTGCCTTACAAGCCGAAGCGCCGGACCAAGGCAACCATCGCACGAGAACGTGGACTCGAGCCCCTCGCGCTCTATCTCTGGAACCAGGAACCCGGCCCCGAGCCCCTCCACATCCTGGTTGCCCGCTTCGTCGATCCCGCGAAAGAAGTCCCCACCGTCGACGACGCACTCGAAGGCGCGCGTCACATCGTCGCCGAGCTCATCTCCGAAGACGCCAACATCCGTAAGGCACTCCGCCAGCTCATGTTCGACGAAGGTCTCGTCATCAGCCGCAAGACGCCGGACGCTGTCGATGAAGCATCCAAGTTCCAGATGTATTACGACTACCGCGAGCCCGTGCGCACCATCCCTTCACATCGCATGCTCGCCATCCGCCGCGGCGAGACCGAGAACGTTCTTTACTTCCTGATCGAGCTCGAAAGCCCTAGAGCGATCGGAACCATTCGCTCCCACGTTCTCAAAGCCACCGGCGACTGGACACCGCAACTCGAGCTAGCGATCGAAGACTCATGGACTCGCCTCCTCAACTCCTCGATCCAAACCGAGATCCGTGTCGAGCTCAAGAAGCGCTCCGACACCGAAGCCATCTCTGTCTTCCGCGAGAATCTGCAGAATCTATTGCTCGCGCCACCCGCCGGACCCATCTCCGTGCTTGGTATCGACCCCGGCATCCGCACAGGTTGCAAGATCGCTGTTGTCGACGAAACCGGCAAGCTTCTCGAGCACTCGGTAATCTACCCTCATCAGCCGAAGAACGACCTTGAGGGCTCCGCGCGCATCCTCGAAGCACTCATCCGCAAGCACCACGTCCGAGCGATCGCAATCGGCAACGGCACAGCGTCACGTGAAACGGATGCTTTCGTTCGTCAGTTCCTCCGCGATCACAACATTGACGGCGTCTTCTCGGTCACCGTCAATGAATCCGGTGCTTCGGTCTACTCCGCATCCGACGTCGCGCGCCAGGAGTTTCCCGATCTCGACCTGACAGTTCGCGGAGCCATCTCCATCGCACGTCGCCTGCAGGACCCGCTGGCCGAGCTAGTCAAGATCGACCCCAAATCGATTGGAGTCGGCCAATATCAACACGATGTCGATCAGCGCCAATTGCAAGGTGGCCTCGAAGCGGTCATCGAGAGTTGCGTCAATCGCGTCGGCGTCGATCTCAACACCGCTTCGTGGACTCTGCTGCGCTATGTCGCAGGTATCAACGAACGCACGGCGCACAACATCGTCAAGTACCGCGATGAGAACGGCCGCTTTCGCTCGCGCACCCAAATCACAAAGGTTGCCGGCGTCGGCCCGAAGACATTCGAACAATCCGCAGGTTTTCTCCGAATCCGCGGTGGCGATAACCCGCTCGATATGACCGCGGTCCACCCCGAGTCCTACAGCATCGTCTCGGCGATCGCCGAGTCCCTGAGCGTCACGATCGGCGATATCATTCGCCAACCAGAGCTCGTCGAGAAAGTCGACCGCAGTAATCTGCAAGCCGGCAGCTACACACTTCACGACATCCTCGAGGAACTTCGCAAGCCCGGCCGCGACCCTCGCGAGCAATTCGTAGCGCCAACCTTCAACGAAAAGGTTCGCGAAATCGCCGATGTCCAACCGGGCATGTCCCTCGAAGGTGTCGTCACCAATGTCACTAAATTTGGTGCCTTCGTCGATATTGGCGTCCATCAGGACGGTCTCGTGCACATCAGCGAGCTTGCCGATCGCTTCGTGAAGGACCCGGGGGACGTCGTCAAGGTCGGCCAGATCGTGAAAGTGCACGTGCTGTCCGCCGACCCCAAGACGAAGCGCATCGCACTTTCCATGAAGCAACAACGCGGCGCCGCTCCCGCAAAAGCTGCCAAGCCAAAAGCAGCACAGCCCAAAGCACCACAGCCAACGCTGGAACAAAAACTCTCGGCCTTGTCAGACCGCTGGAGAACGCGCTAATGCGCGAGCCACTGCTTCGTCGGGCGGACCCGGCGGATGTCGAGCAGCTGATCGGGCTGGTGCAACGCTTCCATGCTGAAGATGGTCATGCTTTCGACGAAGCAGTGGTGAATCGAGCGCTCCGCCGCCTCCTCGACCAGCCGCAACGAGGCGAGCTCTGGGTCCTCGAGGACGAAACGAACGCAATCGTTGGATACTTCGTTCTCGGCTACGGTTACAGCATCGAGTTTCACGGCGTCGACGCTTTCCTCGATGAACTCTACCTCGAGCCTGCGCTCCGAGGTCGAGGGTGGGGCAGTCTGCTGTTGAGCAAAGCAGAGGAAGTCGCAAAAAGGGCCGGGGTCCGGGCCCTTCATCTCGAGGTGACGCGCGCGAACCAGCACGCCGCGATGATCTACGAGCGCCGAGGCTACCGCGATCACAACCGGACCCTTATGACGAAGTGGCTGTGAACTAACGTAACCCGCAGAACCCACCTTCCCGTAGAAGAGCTATACTGTCAGAACTCACTCGACAGGCCTCAGGAGGCCCTTGTGGAATCCATTCACCAGAACGAAGGAACGGCCGTTGCGCCGGCGCTCCAACCCGAGCCGCCTGCACCGGTAATCACCACTGAAGAACCCACCGCGCCCGTCGACCGCGCCGAGCGTATCACCGCCATCGACTCACTCCGTGGCTTCGCGCTCCTCGGCATCCTACTCATGAACATTGTGGCCATGGGCATGAACGGCGCGTCGTACGACAACCCGACGGTCACCGGAGGCGCGACCGGCATTAACCTCGCAGTCTGGGCCGGTCTCCACGTCCTTGCGGAAGGCAAGATGCGCTGCCTGTTTTCGCTGGTCTTCGGAGCCAGCGTCATCCTTCTCACCTCGCGGCTCGAGAAGCGGGGCAGCTCGGCCGACATCTATTACCGGCGTACCTTCTGGTTGATGCTGTTCGGCATCGTCCACGCCTACCTCCTCTGGTTTGGCGATATCCTTTACCCCTATGCCCTCTGCGGCCTGTTGCTCTACCCGTTCCGCAAGATGTCCGTCAAAGGACTCCTGATCATCGGAACCGTTCTCCTGGTCATTCAGGCCGGAGCCTACATCGGCATGAGCTTCGATCAGAAAGACACGATCGAGAAGGGTCGAGCAGCCATTGCCGCTGAGAAATCAGGCGCGACGCTTACCGATGAGCAGAAGAAGGCCAAGGAGAAGTACGAGAAGTTCCTGAAGTTCGCCCATCCGGATGCCGCTACCCTGAAGAAGGACATTGATCGTTGGCGCGGAAACCCTCTCGAAGTCATAAAGGCGCGCGCCGAAATCGTTGGTAAGTGGCACAGCATGCCATACTACGGCCCTTGGAACTGGGACGTCTGGAGCATGATGTTCATCGGCATGGCCCTAATGAAACTCGGTCTGCTGAACGCCACCAAGCCCGCAAGGACCTATGTCCTGCTGGCCGTGATCGGCCTGGGCATCGGCATTCCGGTAAACAGCTACAGCGCCTGGACTGTAATCAAGAGCAACTTCGACCCGGTGGTCCAAGCCATGTCGCACGTCACTTACGACCTGGGCCGCCTGTCTGTG
>DASQVJ010000581.1:0-5444 GCA_035640835.1 Bryobacteraceae bacterium | reverse complement strand
GATAAGGACGCGTCGTGCTCGCTGGTGGAAAGCTGCTCGGCTGAAGCGGTTCGGGCCTGGAAGCAAAGGAACCCCGGTCACGTGGTGGTGAGCTACATCAACACGTCGGCGGCGGTTAAGGCTGAGAGTGACATTCTGTGCACGTCGCGAAATGCAGTCGCGGTGGTGAACTCGATTCCTGAGGATCAGCCGATTCTGTTCCTGCCGGACGTGAATCTGGGCAATTATGTTCAGAGGCAGACCGGTCGGACGAACATGAAGATCTGGCAGGGTGCTTGCATCGTGCATGCGACCTTTCCGGCGCGCCGATTGGTGAAGACGAAGGCGGAACATCCGCAAGCGGTTGTTGTGGCGCATCCGGAGTGTCCAGCGGATGTCCTGGCGATGGCTGATTTCATCGGTAGCACGTCGGCTCTGATCGACTACTGCGCTAGCTCCGACGCTCGGGAGTTTATTGTGATGACCGAGAGCGGTGTCATGCACTCGCTCGAGAGGGTCGCACCTGGGAAGCAGTTCTATTTCGTTGCGAATGAGAACTGCAATTGTTCCGAGTGCCCGTACATGAAGCGCAACACGCTGGAGAAACTCCGCGATTGTTTGCGGGATCTCGAACCTCGGGTGGAGCTTTCGCCGGAGATGATCGAGAGGGCTCGAGTGCCGATCGAGCGGATGCTCGCGGTGAAGTAGTAGAACGGCGAGTATGTCTTTGTTCGACAGTTTCGGGCGAATTCACAACAATCTGCGAATTAGCGTGACGGACCGGTGCAACATACGGTGCCATTACTGCATGCCCGAGACCGGAGTGAAGTTCGGACCTAAGGAAGAGGTGCTGACCTTCGAGGAGATTACCCGCTTTGTTCGCGTCGCAGCAAATCTCGGAGTACGGAAGCTGCGGATTACGGGCGGCGAGCCGCTTATCCGGCGAAACTTACCTGAGTTGATTCATCAGCTCTTACGAATCCAGGGAATTGAAGATCTCGCGTTGACGACCAATGGCGTGCTGCTTGCGGAACAGGCGCAGTCGCTGTTTGAAGCGGGACTTCGACGGTTGAACGTTCACTTGGACACGCTCGATCGTGAGCGCTTTCGGATAATCACGCGTCGGGATGAGTTCGAGCGAGTGCTCGAGGGCATCGAAGTGGCACGTGAGGTTGGGTTCCCCAGTATCAAATTGAATGCGGTTGCGCTGAAGGGTGTGACAGAGCCCGACGTCATTCCATTGGCGAGATTCGGACGCGAGCGGGGCATCGAAGTGCGGTGGATTGAGTTCATGCCGCTCGATGCGCAGGGGCTCTGGGATCTTTCGAAGGTGCTGCAGGCGGATGACATCATGGCACGCCTGATTGAGGAGTTTGGCGCGTTGGAGCATGTGCCGGACAGTGATCCGAGGGCACCAGCCACCGAGTTCCGCTATGCGGACGGAGGCGGCCGCGTGGGCTTTATCGCATCGGTAAGCAAGCCGTTCTGCGGCAATTGCAATCGCATCCGACTCACGGCTGACGGCAAGCTTCGATATTGCCTGTTCGCGATTGAAGAGACCGATATTCGAGGTCTGCTGCGTGGCGGTGCAGACGACGAGGATCTGGCGTCCGCTCTACGGTCCAACATCCGGGACAAATGGGCGGGACACGAGATCAACCGCGCGCAGTTCGTGGCTCCTCCCCGACCGATGTACTCTATCGGGGGATAAGAGAACACTCGAAAACAGCAAAAGGGCACAGTGTTCAACGCTGTGCCCTTTTCGTTTGTTTGAAATGCGGATGCTTACTTGGGCGCCGGAGGCGTGGTGGTTCCAGCTGGCGCTGCAGCACCAGGAGCACCGTTCTTGCTCGGCTCCGGTCCGAAGTATCCTTCATCGAGAGTCACGCTGGCTTTTGTACGCATGTCCTCGATTGCCTGGCGAGCCGCTTCGGGCTTTATACGGCGCTCGAGCTCGGGCTTTAACGCCGCAAAATCGGCTTCGCCTCGCTTCTCGACCTTCACGATGTGATAGCCGAACTGAGTTTTCAACGGCTCTCCGACAGTCCCAACGGGCTGTTGAAAGGCTGCCTTTTCGAACTCGGGGACCATTTGACCCTTCTTGAAGGAGCCGAGATCGCCGCCATTCGCGCCAGAACCGGCATCGTCTGAATTTTCTTTCGCAAGCTTTGCGAAATCCTCACCTGCGTCGAGACGCTTCTTCAACTCCTGAGCTTTGGCGAGAGCCTCTTCTTCAGTGAGGTCCTTTTGACCTTCCTTAAGTTGAACGGGCGAACCTTTGAAGCGGATCAGGATGTGCCGAGCGTTTACGGACTCAAACTCGGTTTTGTTGTCGGCCAGATACTTGCGCAGCGCAGCTTCGTCTGGCGTGAGCTTCTGCTGCAGATCGGTGTAGAGGGCCGCGGCGAGCATATTCTCCTCCTGGAAGGACATGCGCGCGCGGAACGAAGGGTCCTTATCGAGGCCCCGAGCACGAGCTTCCTGGGCGAGAAGCTTCATTCTTACGATCTGCTCAGCGAACTGACGCTTCATCGGACCGGTTGCCTGAGCCCGAACGTTCTCCGGCAGGGCGTCGATGATGTTCTGAAATTCCTTGTCGGTCATTGTTTCGCTGCCAATAGTCATGACGACTTTGCCTTGTTTGGTGGCGGGGGCAGCGGAGGACGTGGTCGAGGCAGCAGCGGCTGGCTGCTTCGCCGGTACAGCGGCGGGACTGGCCGGGGACGCGGTCTTCGCGGAACCAGGCGTCGGGGCTTTCGTGGGCGCCTTAGCCGGAGTCTGAGCGAAAGTCAGCGCACCCGTACATACAACGAGTACTAGAGACTTGATTGGAGTCACACTCCAAGTATCTCACGCCATCAGTCTATGGAAGAATAAGCTGAAGCTCTTCAACGCATAAATCCCTGACTAATTAGGAGCGATGGATTTGAGGCCGAACGGGATAGACGGCGCAGTTCAAAGCAGGTTCCAGCGCACCTTGAACAATACACTTCACCACCGAGCGGCTGGTCGATACGGTGCCGCCGCGCTGGCCGTGGCAGTCGCGCTGGTTGTGAGGACCCTGATGGGCACGATGATGGGCGAAGGGGTGCCTTTCATCACGTTCTTCCCGGCGGTCGTGTTCGCGTCCTGGTATGGCGGTCTTGGGCCTGGACTGTTTTCTACTGCACTGTCCACCATTGCAGCCCTGTTCCTGTTGATGACTCCTACCTTCAGTTTTGGGCTTGTTCGGCCCCAGGATGGATTTAACTCGCTCCTATTCGCTGTTCTCGGGGTTTTCATAAGCATCCTGAATGACCAGCGTCAGCGTGCAATGAATGTAGCGGCAGCTCGACTGGAACAGATCGAGAACGAGGTGAAGGAGCGGAGGGCGGCTGAGCGCGAGGCAGAAGAGGCGCGGCGCTGGTCATCCGACACACTCGCGAGCATCGGTGACGCGGTCATTTGCACTGACGTAGACGGTCGAGTTACTTACCTTAATCGGGCTGCGGAGGAGCTGACTGAGTGGAGTTTTGAGGAAGCCAAGGGTATTCACGTCGAGAAAGTCTTTCAGATTTACAACGAATACACGGGCGCACCAGCAGTAAACCCGGTGTGGCGAGTCCTGCAGGAAGGGCTAGTTGTCGGATTAGCAAATCATACGGTTCTTCGTGCCCGGAGCGGCAAGGAGATTCCAATTGATGACAGTGGTGCCCCGATTCAGAGCGAAGGATTGAAGATCATCGGTGCGGTCCTTGTCTTTCGCGACATGACGGAGCGCAAAGAGACGGAGGAGAAGCTTCGTCGAGCGGCTCAACAGCTCGCGCAATCGAATCGTGATTTGTCAGATTTCGCGCACGCAGTCAGTCACGATCTCCAGGAACCTCTACGTGCAATTGGGAGTTTCTCGGCTCTACTGTCCAGGAAGTACAAGGGTCAGTTGGATGGAGATGCGGATGAATACCTGGCGTTCATGAGTTCAAGCGCAGAACGGATGAGTCGGATGATTCGAGACCTGCTTTCGTTTTCGAGAGCCGTGAATTCGACGTCACCTTTCGGAACACTGCGCCTTACGGACGCCGTAAATTGGGCCCAGCAAAACCTGCAGGAGCTGGTGCGTGAAACAGGAGCGCGGATTACGTATGGCGATCTCCCGAGCTTGCAAGCGGATCACATACAGATGGTGCAGTTGTTTCAGAACTTGATAGGGAACGCGGTCAATTATCGATCCGAGCAAACACCGGAGATCATGATCACGGCAGAAGACCAGACAACACACTGGCTAATCTCAGTTCGCGACAACGGAAGGGGTATCGCTGAATCGGATCGCGAAAAAATCTTTCGACTGTTTGGAAGAGGTGACTCGCGGGTTCCGGGTTCGGGTATCGGCTTGGCCATTTGCAAGCGAATCGTGGAGCGGCACGGAGGACAAATCTGGGTTGCCGGGAACGAGCCTGGCGGTAGCACCTTTCAATTGACGATATCCAAAGCACTGAAAACTGAGCTCGGGGACAGGAGCTTCGAGCAATCGCTATGAGTCAGGATCAAGCTTTTGGAGAGTCGTGGGCCGCATAGCGACGTTTTCATGAGCCTCCAAGGGTGCGTTCACGGCCAAATCACATCTTTATTTGCCTTTGTTTCAGACACTTAGCTTCCGAAATCGCCAAAACGCTTCCTCTCGCTTGCTAGATTTCTTGCAGAACGGCGTTGAACGAGAACGCAGCGCCGCTTCGGAGGAGACTAGATGGCTGAGCAAACGGGTTTAGAACATCGGCGCGAAACCATTCGAGAGATGCTCGAAGCATTCGAATCGAGCAAGCGCGCTGATGGGGCTGGACTGAGCATGTCGGAGTACATCCGTCTGCTTCAGATCTATTCGGAAATGGCCGAAGATGAGCCTGGCGATCTGGTAGTCCAGTGGGTTGACTCGTGGGCCGACAAAGAGTAATTCGCTACTCGCCACTTCCGTCGCAGAAGCGGTTTCATTTGTCGACGGCACGGTTCAAAGGGTACTCGGGGAGTGTTGGCTCGGGGAAGAGTGCGGCGCTTTGCCAGGAGGCGATCCGGCTGAGCTATTTGAATCCAGGGCGGACCGGATTGTTAGGGGCGCCGACGTATCCGATGTTGCGGGATGCGACGCTGGCGGCTCTGATCGAGATTCTGGAGACGAACAAGCTTCCGTACGACTTGAACAGGTCGGAGTTTGTTCTGCGATTCAAGGATACCGGTTCGAGGATCCTGCTGCGATCGCTGGATGAATATGAAAGGCTGCGAGGGACGAACCGAGCGTGGTTCGGCGTTGATGAGCTGAGCTACACGGCAGAAGAGGCTTGGACGCGATTGGAGGCAAGGCTGCGAGATCCGCTGGCGAAAAGGCTGTGCGGGTTTGGCGTGTGGACTCCGAAGGGTCGCGATTGGTTGTGGCGCCGTTGGGTGCAGTCGCCGGTGGATGGGTATGAGCTTATATCGGCGAAGCCTTTTGAGAA
>DASQVJ010000580.1:0-12993 GCA_035640835.1 Bryobacteraceae bacterium | reverse complement strand
TGGATCTTGCTCGGTTATTTGTTTCAGAAGCGGGCACAGACGGGTTTTACACGAGCTCGTGTGGTCAGCGCGCCAGGTCTGATCATCTTCGCTTTCTCGGTGACGTTTGCGGCGGTGGACTGGATCATGTCGCTGGAGCCGCACTGGTTTTCGACCATTTACGGAGCGATCTTTCTGGTGGGACAGACACTGCAAACGTTTGCATTCTGCATCGCATTGCTTGCGTTGCTGTCCCATCGCGAACCGTTTGCGAGCATCCTGGACCCATCCCACTTTCACGACCTTGGCAATCTATTGCTTGCGTTCACGGCGTTGTGGGCGTACACATCATTTTCGCAATTCCTCATCATCTGGTCCGGACACATACCGGAGGAGACGGTCTGGTACGTGCGGCGCTCGAATGGCGTCTGGCAGTTCGTTTCAGTGGTGCTGGTGGCGTTTCACTTCGCGGTGCCGTTCGCCATTCTGCTGAGTCGCAAGATGAAGAGGCAAGGGCACAGACTAGCGGTCGTCGCGATCTGGATCATTGGGATGCGGCTGGTGGACCTGGTCTATTGGACCGAGCCGGCCTATGAGCATCAGGATCTGCTGATGCTTTGGGTCCGCGCGGCCGCCTTGCTCGGGATCGGTGGGCTTTGGCTTGCGTTCTTCACATGGCAGCTTCGCCGTCAGCAGCCGATCGTGGATGTGAGAGACCCGCGACTCGCGGTAGAAGGCGTGGTGCACTGATATGGCGAACGGTAACAGCACACCCGAGCATGTGCATGAACACAGTGACGTCAGTGTCAAGCTGCTTCGGAGATTCGTAATCGGAACTGCGGTTTGCGTGGGGATCCTCTTACTCATCCTGGGCTTCTATTGGCGATACCTGGTTGCTCATGATACTGAGCCATCGATCTCGCTGTGGACGGGTCCCCGCACGTTGCCATCGGGCCCGCTGCTACAGCCGGCGCCTGAGGAGGATCTCGAAGGATATTTGCGCAGGCAGCGGGAACTACTGCACACGTATGGCTGGAGCGACCCGGCGAAGCAGACGGTTCACATTCCAATCGAACAGGCGATCGACCGTTTGGCCCAGCAAGGCTTGCCGTCGCGAGGGCAGCCAAATGAGAAGCAACAACAACCACAGAGTCAGGGGAGGCGTGCCAATGCGAGTATGCCTCGTTAGCTTTCTCTTGAGCGCCGGGATGTGTCTTGCGCAGTCGCCCTATCGCGAGTTGGGCTCAACCGGCCAGACTGCGAGCGTTGTACCGCCTCAACTACGTAATGTGAAGATCGAGCAGAAGCTGAACAAACAGGTGCCTCTCGACCTGGAGTTTCGGGACGAGACGGGTGCAACCGTGCATCTAGGCGATTTCACTGGAAAGCGTCCGATTGTACTGGTGCTGGTCTACTACTCGTGCCCGCGGCTTTGCACGATGGAGCTGACAGGCTTGATGAAGACTGCTCGTGCGTTGCCTTTGAACATCGGGCGCGACTACGAAGTGGTGACGGTCAGCTTCGACCCTCGGGACACGCCGCAGGCTGCGGCGGCCAAGAAGGCGACGTATGTCGCAGGCTATGGGCGGGAAGGCGCAGGGGCGGGCTGGCATTTCCTCGTTGGCGATAAGCGCAACATCGAGCGCCTGGCGCATGCGGTCGGGTTTGCATTCGAATACGACGATCGGACGGAGCAGTATTCACACGCGAGCTCCATCATCGTTCTGACACCCTCGGGACGCGTTTCACGCTATTTCTATGGCATCGAGTATGCGCCGCGCGATGTGAGGCTCGCATTGCTGGAGGCGGGCGCCGGCAAGATCGGCGGGCGTGCGGAACAATTCCTGCTTTATTGCTTTCACTACGATCCGTCGACCGGGAAGTATAGCCTGGCCGTGATGCGTCTGATTCAAGCAGGAGGGGTGCTCACGGTGGCGATGCTTGCAGGCTTCGTCGTTGTCTGTAGAAGCCGAGAGAGGCGGCGAGCATGATGGGGTTCCCTCCAGCGGCTACGGAATGGGCCGAGAAGGTCGACTGGCTGAATGGCTACCTGTTCGCCTGGATTTTCTTCTTCACCGCCCTGATCGCGCTGGGAGTGTTCGTGTTTGCGATTCGGTACCGAAGACGCTCGGAGGTCGAACGTCCCAAGGCGATCCTCGGATCCGTGCCGCTGGAATTGGCATGGACCATCGTTCCATTCGTGATTGGACTATCGATGTTTGCCTGGGCTTCAGCGCTCTACTTCGAATACGGAAGTCCTCCTGCGAATGCCTCCGAGGTCTTCGTGACCGGGCGCCAGTGGATGTTCTGGACGCAGCATCCCGAAGGGAATCGAGAGATCAACGAGCTGCATGTGCCGACAGGACGACAGGTGCGGCTCACCATGACCTCGGAGGATGTTATCCACAGCTTCTTCATTCCGGCCTTTCGCATCAAGCACGATGTCTTGCCAGGAAGATACACAAGTATCTGGTTCACACCTACCAGGGTCGGCAAGTATCACTTGTTCTGTGCCGAGTACTGTGGTTCGCAGCATTCCGGCATGGGTGGATGGGTGTACGTGATGGAGCCGGCGGAATTTGAAGCGTGGCTTACAGGGGGCGGGTCGGAGTCGATGGCCAGCCAAGGCGAAAAGCTGTTCGCACAGGTCGGATGCTCGTCATGTCACGTGCTCGATGGGCCAGGCCGCTGTCCCAACCTTCGCAATGTGTACGGGAGTCGTGTGCAGTTGCAGGGAGGACAGACTGTGGTTGCCGACGACGCGTATATACGGGAATCGATTTTGAATCCGTCCGCCAAGATTGTCGCGGGATACCAGAACATCATGACGTCGTACCAGGGGCAGCTGAACGAGCAGAACATTCTGCAGCTGATTGCCTATATACGGTCTCTTTCCAGCGCTTCGCAAGTTACCGGCGCTGGACGCGGCGGGGTGGGACAGGAATCTGGAACCGTTCCGCCAAGAAATGACAACTTGAGAAGGTTTCGGGGGTTGACGCCGACACAATGAGCACAACCGTTCTACCAACAACCGAGCCGCCAGAGCGACCGCTGGTTCACCTGAACTATCTGAACGCCCGGCACACTGTGGCGTCGTGGCTGCTCACCTTCGATCACAAACGGATTGCGATTCTCTACCTGGTCACGATCACGTTCATGTTTCTGCTGGGCGGAATTGCTGCGAGTCTGATTCGGCTCGAGCTGCTCACGCCGCAAGGCGACCTGCTCAGTTCGGACGCGTATAACAAGACGTTCACCGCGCACGGCGTGCTGATGGTGTTTTTCTTCCTGATCCCCTCGATACCAGCAACTCTTGGGAATTTCCTGATACCGATGATGATCGGGGCCCGAGACCTGGCGTTCCCCAGGATCAATCTGTTGTCGTGGTACCTGCTGATTGCGGGCTTTGTGCTTACAGCCACGGCGTTGCTATTTGGCGGCGTGGATACGGGGTGGACGTTCTACACGCCGTACAGCAGCACGTACTCGAATACCTTCGTGTCGCTGGCCGTATTAGGGGTATTTGTCAACGGGTTCTCTTCGATTCTGACGGGGCTGAACTTCATCGTCACGATTCATACGATGCGAGCGCCGGGCATGTACTGGAGCAGACTGCCGCTCTTCGTTTGGGCGCATTATGCGACAAGTATCATCCAGGTGCTGGCGACGCCAGTGATCGCGATCACGCTCTTTTTGGTGTTTCTGGAGAGAGCTTTCCGGATCGGAATTTTCGATCCGTCCCTGGGTGGGGATCCGGTATTGTTTCAGCACCTCTTCTGGTTCTATTCGCACCCCGCTGTCTACATCATGATTCTGCCTGGAATGGGTGTGATCAACGAACTGGTGACGTGCTTTTCGCGCAAACGAATCTTTGGGTATGGCGCGATTGCGGGAGCGCACGTTGGGCTCGCAGTGCTCAGCTTTCTGGTGTGGGGACACCACATGTTCGTCTCGGGGCAGTCGATTTACGCGGGCATGGTGTTCTCGCTACTCAGCTTTGCGGTGGCAATTCCCTCGGCCGTAAAGGTTTTCAACTGGACGGCAACGATGTACCGCGGTTCGATTTCTTTTGACACTCCGATGCTGTACGCGCTCGGATTCATCGGACTCTTCACGATCGGCGGTCTGACGGGTTTGCCGCTCGCAGCGCTCGCATCCGACGTGCACTTCCACGATACGTATTTTGTGGTGGCGCACTTCCACTACATCATGGTGGGCGGGATGGTGCTGGCGTATCTCGGGGGGCTCCACTTCTGGTGGCCGAAGATGACGGGCCGCTTGTACCCGGAAGGTTGGGGACGCTTTGCGGCGCTGGTCGTTTTTATCGGTTTCAATCTGACATTCTTTCCGCAGTTTCTGCTCGGCTACATGGGAATGCCGAGGCGCTATCACGCGTACTCGGAGGAGTTTCAGGTACTGCACGTGCTGTCGTCGGCGGGCGCGAGTATTCTTGCGGTGGGATTCGTGATCCCGATCATTTACCTCCTGTGGTCGCTGGTGGATGGTCCATTCGCAACGGCGAATCCATGGCGCGCCAAGGGACTTGAATGGGAGAGAGCCGCGTCACCCCCGATCACAGAAAACTTCGAAGAAACTCCCATCGTGACCGAAGAAGCCTACAACTACGCAGAGGAGAAGCCGCCAGCTTATGTCTGACGCCCACGCACTTCCTCCGGAAGCTCTACCTGCCGAGCCCGGTGAGGAATCGCCGTACCTGCACCATCATTTCGACGATTTGGCCCAGCAGACCGAGGCGAGTCACCTCGGCATGTGGCTCTTCCTGATCACGGAGGTCATGTTCTTCGGGGCACTGCTGGCCGCTTACACGATTTACCGGTCGATCTATTCGGCCGCGTTCGCCGATACAAGCAAGCATCTCGACCTGTGGGCAGGGACGACCAATACCGCCGTTCTGATCACGAGCAGTCTAACGATGGCCCTGGCAGTCGACGAGTCGCATCTGGGCACCCGCAAGGGGACTGTTCGCTACCTGCTGGCCACCATGTTTCTCGGAACGGTCTTCCTTGTAATCAAGGCCTATGAGTATCACCACAAGTGGGTCGAGCATCTCGTGCCTGGGCCCTACTTTCACTATGAAGGGCCGTTTGCACATCACGCGGAACTGCTGTTCTGCTTTTATTTTGCTTTGACGGGCCTGCACGCGCTGCACATGATCATCGGGATCGGGCTTCTGACATGGCTGACCTGGAATGCTCATAAGGGTCGTTTCTCGAAGCATTACTACACGCCGGTCGAGATGAGCGGTCTGTACTGGCACTTTGTCGATATCGTGTGGATCTTCCTGTTCCCGCTGCTGTATCTGATCGGTCCGCACTCTTTACAGGTAGGGCATTGATGACGACTACTACGTCAGCACGCACGATTTACTTCATGGTGTATGCGATCCTGATCCTGCTCACGGCTGTCACGTTGATCGTGACGTTCTTCAACCTCGGACGGTTGAACCTGATCATCGCTCTATTGATTGCAGGAACAAAGGCGAGCCTGGTGGTCTGGTTCTTCATGCACGTTCGATATAGCAGTCCCCTGACGCGCGTCTTTATCTCTTCAGGAATCCTGATCTTTCTGATTCTGCTGGCGCTGACGTTCAGTGACTACGCAACCCGCACCTTGTTACCGACACCTACTGGCTGGTAGTTCCCTGCTCCAGGGCGCGCCGGATGATCTCGCCGAGGCGCATGAACCCGGCGTAGTCGGACGGTTTGCGGAAGTACTCGCGAGCGCCGAACCGCACGCCCAGTTCGCGGTCCCTGGGGGCGTCGGAGGAAGTCACGATGATCACCGCAACGTTCCGGCAGTTCTTGCTTGCCCGGAGACGTTTTAAAACTGCCTCACCGTTCTGCCGTGGGAGGTTGAGATCGAGCAGCACGAGATCGGGCGCAGGTGTCTCTCCGGCATCGATGGCGTCAATGGTGGCCACCATCTCTTCTCCGTCTTTTTTAAGCACGAGATCGACGTCCAAACCGGCCTGAGCAAGTGCTTCTTCCACCAACATGATGTCGCCATAGTTGTCCTCGGCGAGGATAACGCGGCTTCTGCGAAGAGCCGGGCTAGTCGACTGCTGGGGGTCCAGGGAGGGTGAAACAGAAGGTGGAACCCTGGCCGGGTCCTCCGGATTCGACCCAAATCTTACCACCGTAGCGATGCACAATCTTTTGACAGATGGCCAAGCCGAGCCCGGTGCCCGAGTAGGCGTCGGCGTTATGAAGTCGCTTGAAAAGACCAAATATCTGTTCGGTGTACTCGGGGGCGATGCCGATTCCGTTGTCATGAACGCAAACTCTCCATGATTCGTCCTGACGGGCGCTAGTGATACGAATGAGTGGCGGTTCCGAGCCGCGATACTTGAGAGCATTGCCAAGAAGATTTTGGAACAGCTGCACCAAGTGAACTTCCTGCACCCGGAGCCACGGTAACCTGTCACTTTCGATGGTAGCCCGACACTCGACAATAGCTTGTTTCAGGTTGGACAAGACCTGATCGAGGACTGCCCCGGCATCAGTGAGCGAAGCGGGTTCATTCCAGCTGTTGGTCGCCTGGGTGTAGGCCAACAAGTCGGATACGAGGGCTTCCATGCGAAGCGCACCTGCGACCGTAAGCGCGAGGTACTGGTCAGCTTGGGCATCGAGCTTGCCGGTATAGCGGCGTTGCAGCAGTTGGCTGTAGATGGCGACCATTCGCAAAGGCTCGCGAAGGTCATGGGAAGCGGAGTAAGCAAACTGTTCGAGATCGGCGTTGGCGCGTCGAAGGTCCGTCTCGGCTCGTTTGGCTTCGTGAACGTCGGTTGACGTGCCGAACCAGCGAGTGATGATGCCGCGTTCATCGCGGACGGGAATCGCCCGAGCCATGAACCAGCGATAATCCCCAGAAGCATCGCGGTACCGGCACTCGGATTCGTAGTTGGTGCCGTTTGCTGTGGCTTCGCTCCAGGCTTTGCTTGTGGCAGCAGCGTCCTCGGGGTGAACGTAGGTTAGCCAGCGCGTTCCGAGCGAGGACTCGGGCGATGAACCCGTGTAGGCATACCAGCGATCGTTGAAGTAGGTGACGGTGCCATCCGGCTGGGCGCCCCAGACGAAAGCGGGAACGGTATTTGCGAGCTCGCGGAAACGAGCTTCACTGTCGCGCAAAGCCATTTCGTGCTGGTGGAGCTCGGTGATATCGCTGAACATTCCAAGCACGCCCTCCACCTGTCCGGCCTCATTGCGGAGGACGCTGGCATGAATTCTTAGCCATCGCCAGGAGCCGTCACGATGCTGAACGGGATACTCACGGGCGGGGCCGGCGTCACCCGCAATTCGACTTTGAAAGGTCTTTCTCGCACGGTCGCGGTGCTCTACCGGCACAAAATCGAGCAATTTCCGGCCCACGAGATCTTGGTTCGGAACTCCAAGCAGTTCGGCCATGCGCGGATTCGCAATCAGGATTCGGGTTTTCTGATCCGTGACGCAAATTCCCTCGGCGGCGGTCTCGAAGATCTGGCGCAAGCGAGCTTCGTTTTCGTGTAGCGCTTTGTAGAGTCGCGCGTTTTCGATGGCCATCGCAGCGCGGCGCGCGAGGTCCTCGGCAAGCGCCACATCTGACTCCGAGTACCTCCGGCCAGACTCCGCCGTCGCGAAAGTGAGCGAACCCAGCACTCGACCGCGCGCGACCATGGGCGCCACGACAACGGAGCGGATGCCGAGACTACGGATTGCTGCCGCATGCTCTCGATCGCTGGCGGTCTCATCGATGAGCTGCTCCGGAATCTCGGCCATGAAGAACGCCTTCCCTGTATGGATGGCCGTCATCGTCCGGTCGCCTTCACGCGGTGGATACTTTCCGTGGAATTCGCGGGCAAACTCGATCCTTCCGGGATCGGAATGCTCAACAGCGACACGCTGGAGATTACCTTCCCCATCCATCAGATCGACGGCCGCCCAATCGGCAAACGATGGCACGGCCAACCGCGCCACGGTGCGCAAAGTCTGTTCATAATCCAACGAAGAGACAAGAGCCGCACCCGCTTCGGCAAGCAAGCGAGAGCGCGCTTCGTTGTCGCGCAGAGCCTGATCCGCGTTATGCCGGCTGGTGATATCGAGGACAAGCGCGGAGAGACCCTCGTCCGTGGGAAAGGCGTGCACCTCGAACCATTGGTTTGTCAGGGGGTAGAACGTCTCGAAGCGAATCGGAATCCGCTCGGCCATCACGCGATGATAGTTCGGCCAGAAATCCGTACTCTTCGCCGCCAAATGCGTGTCCCATACGCTCTTACCGATCAGGTCTTCCTTGGTACAACCCGTTCCTTCCACAACACGATCATTCACGTAAGTGAATCGCCACTTGCGATCGAGCGCGATGAAGCTTTCACGAATACTCGACAGGATGTCTTCAACTCGCCGCTTGGCTAGCTGCAGCTCGAATTGGGCGCGTTGGCGTTCGGTGATGTCGAGCGTGATTCCGCGGGCGACGGCAGCCGAGCCATCGGCGTCTCGATGCACATTGCCCCGCGACTCGTGCCAGCGCTCGATTCCGTCGTGTCCGATGAATCGGTAGGAGACGGCGAAGCTCGACCCGTGCAGCAAGGTGTCCTGGATGGTGCGACGTACACGATCACGGTCTTCTTCATGTACCCGCAAGAGCCAGGCAGTGAAGTCCGGCCGCCAGGAGCTGTCCAGACCTGCGATCTCGTAAGCCTCGGGCGACCAGTAGCTTTTGGCAGGATTGGCTAAGTTCAGAGTCCAGGAGCCTATGTGGGCCGCTTGATGCGCGAGCCTCATTTGCTCGTCAGCGGCCGCCAGTTCCTCACCGGCCCGTTTCATGGCGGTGATGTCGCGCGCGACTTTCGAGGCACCAACGATCTCTCCTGCTTCGTTGCGAAGCGGGGAGACCGTGAGGGAGACATCGATGAGGTAGCCGTCCTTTCGGCGGCGTACGGTTTGGTAGTGGTCGACCTGTTCTCCCCGGCGGATGCGGTCGAGGATCTGAGGCATCTCGCTCATACGGTCGGGCGCCGCCAGAATGCTGATGGGGCGGCCGATGACCTCGTCCGCGCGATATCCGAAGATGCGCTCGGCCCCGCGGTTCCAGCTTAAGATGATTCCGCTAAGGTCCTTGCTGATGATGGCGTCGTCACAGGAGTCAACGATGGCGGCAAGGCGTTGCCGGACCGAGTCGAGTGGACGGATTTCGACGAACTGAATGTCGCCGGAATCGGGTTTGGAGGTGATGGAGACGTAACGAGGGGTGCCGTCTCGTGCTCGCATGGTCGCCTGGGATTCAGCGAGGCCCTCCCGGGTGCGCAGGCGATGGAGCATGTCGGAAGCAGCCATGGACTCGGTGAAGAAGTCGCCCATGTTCGATCCGACGTACTCATCTTGCGAGTAACCGAGCAAGTCGAGTGTGGCCTGGTTTGCCCAAAGAATCAGTCCGTTGGGCGACACGCATTGGATGGGAAACGCGGCAGATTCGAGGAAACGTGTGAGGTCTGATGCAGGGCAGAGATCGGCAAGCGATGTGTGGTTCCGGCGAGGTTTGGGGTTAACTGCACGGTTCATTGCAGTGTCCATGACGAGCAGTCAGGCCAGGGTCGGTGGGGTGCGCGCATGGTTTATAGCCGGAATTATAGGTCCAGATCTCTTATATGTACGCCATCGGACGCACCGCGTGCGTTGGTGCGGCGTTCTCGAGTTAGAAGTAAGACACAAAAATAGGCGGATGTGTAACACGTGAAAAGGTGGGGTACGTTAGTTAGGCTTGTTCTATTTCTGAACCACGCAGAAGCGGTTCCCGTCAGGGTCTGCGAGGACGACGTAGTCAGCCCCGGGCGGATACCGCCAGTCGACCCTGGTGGCCCCGAGGTCGAGAAGGCGCTGGACCTCGGCTGGTTGGTCGGTGGCATAGAGGTCGAGGTGATGACGCTGGTGGGATTCGGCGTCGGAAGAGACCACCGTAATGGACATTTGAGGGCCTGCGCCGTCTATGGGCACGAGGACGGCCCAAAATTCCGAGGGTTCCTCGCGTGGGCGATAGTTGAGGGCCGCTGACCAGAAGCGGACGGCTCGGGGGACGTCACGCACGCCCCAGACAACGGAACCGATTCGGAGCATGGAGCCAGTATGCAACTCACGGATGGGGAATGTCAGAGCGAAGCGGCTGGGTACGGTAATACCAGGGGTAGACTGCCCAAAGGAAAGGCCATGGAACAGTGGGCAATTTTCATGATTTTGGCCCGAAATGTGCGCAGCCAAAGTCCGATAACGATCCCGCTCGGAAATCCCATGAGCACGCCGAACCCGATGCTGTACGGTCCGAACTTTGGATAAAGAATGGCAATCAAGAGTGTCGCGCAGATCGCACCCACCATTAAGGCGACCAGGCAGCTTACCGCGCCCTCCATCAGGCATTCGCTACGATCCATCACGCTGGAGCATAACATTTAATCTGAGAGGTTACGTTTTCCGAAGGGTAAGAAGGCAAAGAGCCATGTGGCGTAAGACCTAGCTCTTAGCTGTGGAGACTATCGACCCACGGCTCGCACGGCAAGCCCGACGACCGTCCAGCACAGGCAGAATGCGGACGCTAGCAGAACCGCTCCATCGCGCGGGTGGTGAGTGAGTCGTCGGGCAAAGGTTCTCGCGGGAAAGGTGGAAACGAGAAACGCGAGCAGAACCTCGACCGCGCCGGTCCAGCTGGCGGTGACCAGCGGCCTGAAATCGAAATACACATGCTCTGCGATTCGGAGGCAAATGGCAATCAAGGCGATTGTTCCTGCTCGAAGCATCGCCTGGTACGGGCGGGTGTTGTCGGCGCGTGGAGCGGAAAACTGAGCGAATAATGATGGTGCTTCCAGCGCGCCGTATTCGTGCCGAAAGGTCCACGCGCGCCTCCCTGCTAGTTGGTTCGTGAGGTCAAGGATGGCAGCGTCCATCTCCGCGTCGACGCCTGCGAGCCTGGTGGCGAAGTATAGATAAACGCAGCGCGAACACAAGCCGATCGCGAGGCCCAGAGCGATCGGCCACAGTGATGCGCTGACCCGTTCGATGATCGCGGCGATGCACGTCCACTTTTCGCCACCGCAGCCGATGAAGGCAGTCGGGATTTCCAAGGTTGTCGCGAGGAAGGCCGATCAGGGGAGCTGCCGTGGCGGTTGCTGCGAGATAACTGAGCCCCTCGTTCATCTCCAGGTGCACAAGCGAGGCAGCGCGTGCGGACGTGTGCGTGGCTGACGCGAGCGCAGGTGAAGCTGTCGAGTCGCGAGGGTGCACAGATTGATTGTGTCCTAGTTGCGTCGGGATGCAAGGCGAAAGCCCGACGTAATCGGCGTCTTTTTTGGGTATTGCCAATCGACCCGACTTCGGCTGGCTGGTCGGTGGCATAGCGGTCAAGGTGGTGACGTGGTGGGTTTCGGCATCGGAAGAGACCCGCTTGATCGACATCTGCCTCAATCCTCGGACGGTTCCCTCACGCGGGCGGTAGTTCAGGGCCGCTGACCAGAAGCGGATGGCTCGGGGGGACTTCACGCACGCCCCAGACAACGCAACCAATCGGAGGACGGAGACAATACGCAACTCGCAAATGGGGGACCCAAGCGCGCCATCGTGGGGGTACACTGCGAATAAGAGACGCATGGAAGTCACTTTGCCTGCGGATTTGCGAGAACAGGTGCAGAAAGAGGTCGTCGAGGGCCACTTTCGCAGCACGGATGAGTTGATCGAACGCGCTCTTCGACTGCTCTTCGAGAAGCAACAACGCGAAGAGGGGCGACGTGAGGCGCTGCGAAGGCTCGGACAAATGGTGGACGAAGCCGGGCTTTATGAGAAAGTGCTGGTCCCTGACCAGGAATGAGCGATGACACGCGGGTTGTCTTGGACGCTTGCGTGCTTGTCAACTTTTCGCTTTGCGACACCCTACTGCGACTGGCCGAATCGCCACGCCTATTCGAGCCAGCGTGGTCCGACGAAATCCTGGCCGAGACGACCCGAGCGCTTGAACTGAAACTCGGATGGCCAAATGCCTTGGTGCGTCGTTTCGAGGCCGAACTGCGGGCACACTTCCCTGACGCGTGGGTTCGCGGCTACGGGTCGCTCGTCGGGAAGATGACAAATGACGAGAAGGATCGTCACGTTTTAGCGGCTGCGGTAGTCTCCGGAAGCTCTTCAATTGTCACGTTCAACTTGCGGCACTTCCGGCGAGAGCACCTTGAACCTTGGAATGTGTGTGCCTTGCATCCGCAAGCTTTCCTGCTCAAGTTGTTTCGAGCCGAACCCGAGCTCGTGCTGAAGAGACTTGTGGATCAGGCTGCCGACCGTGGAAGGGATGTGCGCGCGCTGCTGAAGGTCCTCCAAGCGACGGTTCCCGAATTTGCAGCGGCTGCCTCCATCGCCCTGGAAGGCCGCTAACCCGAGCTGAGGCCGAGAGTGCGGGAAAGGACTCGGGACGAAACCATCCCATCTGTTCCGGCCCACCCTTTCTGAGCTTCCACCGCACGGTTGATGTGGGCGGCTGTACGGCAGGCCGAACTAGTCGCAACCAGCAGTCAGCTCCAGGAAGTATCCGTCGACGACTTTGACTTTCTTGTCCTGGACGAATCCCCACCACACGAAATACCAGTCGACGTCGGGGCACTTCGTACTAGCGAATCTGCTGGCCTGATCGCTCTTTATGCGGCCATCAATCCCTGACTTGCAGATGTAATCCGCGATGTGATGTACAACATATCCCATTCCATCTCGGTTGAAGGGCGCATCATCAACCTTAGATGTTATCGAGTTAGTCAAACTGACCCTCTACCCAGCCGACGGTAGTGGGTCAGTTTGAAACTGAGCCCGATTGACAGCTAACTGAAGATGGAGTATGGCGCTAAGTGATTGTGAGGCAATGAGTTATGTTCCACGTGGAACCTCTTGACACATGCGCTGGTTTCCGTCACGCTAGAATTATGCCAAACCGCTCAAGCAAGCGTGGCCAAGGACCAAAGGACCCGAACGTGACTGCGTTCGATATCGTCCAGATGGC
>DASQVJ010000579.1:0-4772 GCA_035640835.1 Bryobacteraceae bacterium | reverse complement strand
GATCGGATGATCACTTTGGCCATAGCCGATCGAGGCGAAGAATCCCGACAGCAAAACGAGGAGAACCCCGGCAGCCAGGAACCTCTGGTGGGTTAGCAAGACAGGGATGTTAGCATGAACACTAACTGTCTCAAAAACCGTCTCAACAAGATTACCGGATGATTTTGGTTCCTGCCTAGCCATGTCTTTATGATTCGCTCCGTCGCCATTTGGCCGCAAATCGTTCTGCTATCTTTCGTCCTCTCAACGGGCTGTCAGCAGGAACCGAGCCTGCCTACTACAAAGCCAGTGACGCACCCTATGGGGTCCCGGGTACAAATCGGACCCATGTCGTACATCGTCTATGAGACGAATTGGGCAACCGAATTGTCCGGCCGTGACGGGACAAAACGACCGGCTAACCAATTTTTAATCTTGCGTGTGTCCATGAAGAACGCGAGCACCAAGAAGCGGGCTTTGCCCTATTTCACGTTGGTGGGTCCGGACGGCAAGGAGTATTCGGAAGTCACAGAGGGCGTTGATCATACGCCGGAATGGCTGGGCGTCCTTCGCGAACTTGGACCATCAGAGACTGCCACGGGTACAGCTGTGTTTGATGTGCCGCAGGCGGCCTACAAGCTCGTGCTCAGTGACGGTGGTCCTATCGAGGAAGAAAAGACGGCTATGGTGCAACTCCCTCTCGAGTTGGTGAAGGCACCTGAGGCTCCGCTTCCGTAGACGGCTATCCTGGAGGCAGGGCCGTGGCTATGCGCATTTTTCTGCCTGTCCTGCTTCTTCTGCAAACCTGCTTCGCCATCGACATCGTTCAAGTAAGACGTCAGGAGTACGAGAACGGACCCGATGTGTCGTCGGTTCATGCGTTTCGACCGGGTGAGACGGTCCACCTGAGCTTCCAAGTCAGCGGATACGCCCGTACGGACGACGAGGATGCACCCAAGGTGCACCTTTCGTACACGATCACGGCGAAGGATCCGAAAGGTGCGCCGCTCGAGCAGCCCAAAAAGGGGCAAGTGGAAACCGTGCTCGCACCCGAAGACAAGAACTGGATGCCGAAGGTTCGGTACCAGCTTGTGTTGCCCGAATCACCTCCGGGCGGCACTTACCAGCTCGAGATACGCGTCAAAGACGAGATCAGCGGCGCCGAAGATATTCAGAGGGAACAGTTCGTTGTGGAAGCGCCTCCGGTGGAAGCCGCCGACACGCTATCGATCCGGCAGTTTCGATACCTCCGTTCGGATAAGGAGCGCGATGTGATCGGGCCCAACGCAGCGATTCGGCCGGGTGATAAGTTCTACGCCAGGTTCCTGATCGTGGGCTACAAGCTGGGAGAGCGCAACATGTACAACGTGCGATACGGTATCGCCTTTCTCGATCCAACGGGTAAGCCGATCTTCGCCGACGCGGATGCAGGAGCCGCTCAGGGCGAATCCTTCTATCCGCGGCGGTATGTGCCGGTGTCGATCGAGATGAAAATCGATCCTAACGTCAAACCTGGCATTTACCGGCTGAAGATTGACCTTGAAGATTTAATGGGCGCTCAGAAGCTAACGCAGGAGTTCCCCATTTCGGTTGAGCGCTGAGTACGATAGATCCAACAACTATGGCTAATGAGACTGAGAGAGTCTTCGGCTTCAACACACGTTCGCTGCACGAGGGTTACGGACCCGATCCGACCACGGGCTCGCGAGCCGTACCCATTTACCAGACCACGTCCTACGTGTTCAAGGATTCTGCGCACGCCGCAAGTTTATTTGCGCTTCAAGAGTTCGGCAATGTTTATACGCGCATCATGAATCCCACAACCGACGTGCTCGAGAAGCGCGTCGCCTCGCTCGAGAATGGCGCAGCCGCCCTCGCGGTGAGCAGCGGACAGGCCGCACAGGTCCTGGCTCTGACCAGCCTGATGCAGTCGGGCGATGAGTTCGTTAGCGCGAGCACCCTGTACGGCGGAACTTACACCCAGTTCGACGTCAGCTTCCGCCGGCTCGGTATAACGCCGATCTTTGTGGAGCCGGATGATCCGGAGAACTTCCGCAAGGCGATCACACCGAAAACCAAGTGCATTTATGGCGAGACGATCAGCAACCCTCGCGGCAATGTTCTCGACATCGAGGCTGTGGCGAAGATCGCACACGAGCACAACTTACCCCTCGTGATCGACAGCACGTTTGCAACGCCGTACCTCTGCCGCCCGATCGATTTCGGTGCCGACATCGTGGTCCACTCGCTTACGAAATTCATGGGCGGCCACGGCAACAGCATCGGCGGGATTATCGTGGACAGCGGTAAGTTCGATTGGACGAAGGGGAATTTTCCGCTTCTCACGCAGCCTTCGCCTGCATATCACGGCATGAACTTCAGCGAAGTCTTCGGCCCCATCGCATTCATCATCCGTTGCCGTGTTGAAGGCCTGCGCGACCTTGGACCGGCTCTGAGCCCGTTTAATTCCTTCCTGTTCCTGCAGGGAATCGAGACTCTGAGCATGCGCATGGACCGCCACGTTTCGAATACAATGGCTGTCGCACATTATCTTGAGAAGCACCCCCAGGTCTCGTGGGTCCGCCATCCATCACTGCCGTCGAGCCCCTATTACGAAATCGCTCAAAAGTACCTGCCGAAAGGCGCGGGCGCGGTGTTCTCGTTTGGTCTGAAGGGCGGTTATGAAGGAGGCCGGACGCTCATCGACAGGCTGAAGCTCTTTTCGCACCTGGCGAACGTAGGCGATTGCCGGAGCCTTGTGATTCATCCGGCGTCGACAACTCACCAGCAACTCAATGCCGAGCAACAAAAGGCGGCTGGTGTGGAGCCGGAGATGGTGCGCCTCTCGATCGGTCTCGAGGATGTCGACGACCTCCTGTGGGACCTGGATCAGGCGCTCGCGACGGCGGGTTCGGCGAAAGCTTAATCGAGATCGATGCTCTTCTGCGGAGGCCGCTGATCGGGATCGTCCTTGGCGGCCTTGAAGAGCTCATCGAACTTTTGACTGCGCGTCGACTGACGAGCCTTCTCGTCGGCAAACGATTTCTGAAAAAGCTCCTCACGCCGGGCCGCTTCGCCTTTCAGCTTCGAAGCCGCTTCGACGATGTCCTCGACGGCTCTCGGCCTTTCGGGTTCCTTGTGGCTCAGTACCGCGCCGGTAGCCGCCTCCACTTTCATCGCCGCCTTACAGCAAGGACAAATTACATCGATCACCGCTCTTGCCATGATGCCTGCCACCTTACCGAACCCATGGGGTAACTCGCAAGTTCCGGGGTTGCGAGCCATGGGTCATCCGTGATGAGATATCGTTGCACATGGCGACACGTTCCGTTCCCGTAGAACGCCCCGCTGCGATTGCCCCCTCCAAGGCCCGGTATTGGGTGGTATTTTTCGCTGTTACGCTGGCGATCCTCTCGTATATCGATCGCGTTTGTATCTCAATGGCTATGCCCGTGATGGCCCGCGATCTCGGACTCACTAAATCGCAGCAAGGGCTGATCTTCTCGGCATTCGGCATTGCCTATGCGCTGTTTGAGATCCCGGGCGGCTGGCTCGGCGACCGCATCGGCGCGCGTAAAGTGCTGATGCGGATCGTGCTCTGGTGGTCGGCATTTACGGCGCTCACAGGTGCGATGACAAATTTCATCTCGCTCTGGATCGTTCGTTTCCTTTTCGGTGCGGGCGAAGCCGGTTGTTTCCCAAACATTACCAAGGCTTTCAGCGCCTGGCTCCCGACGAGTGAACGGGTTCGTGCGCAGGGAACGCTTTGGATGTTCGCCCGATGGGGCGGCGCCTTCACTCCTCCGCTGGTGATCGCGATCTTCCGCATCATGGATTGGCGCTCGGCCTTTGTGCTGTTCGGTTGTTTGGGCGTGATCTGGGCCGTGTTCTTCTATCGGTGGTATCGAGATAAGCCGAGTGAGCATCCGGCCGTGAATTCGAGCGAACTGGCGCTGCTTGCCGAAAATGAGCGCAATGTCGAAAGCCATGGCGACGTGCCGTGGGGCAAGCTTCTCGGTTCGAAAAACATCTGGCTGCTTTGGCTGCAGTACTTCTTCCTGTCCTACCCCTGGTATTTCTACATCACCTGGCTTCCCAGCTACCTGCAGGAGCAGCGACGGTTGAGTCCGGAAGTGGCGGCTCAGTATGCCATTCTGCCCCTCTTCTTTGGCGGACTCGGATCGCTGGTCTCGGGCTTCATCTCGAATCGCGTTGCGCTCGTTCTTGGCAGCGTTGTTCGGGCACGGCAGGTGCTGGCATGCCTCGGCTTTGCCGGAGGCGCTGTGCTGCTGATCGTCACGACACGTACGGGCGATCCGCTCTACGCCATGCTGGCCATGGGTCTGGCGAGCTTCTGCAATGACTTGGTCATGCCGGGCGCATGGGCCACTTGCATGGACATCGGCGGTCGCTACGCCGGGACGGTGGCAGGCTCGATGAACATGATGGGCAACATTGCGGGATTCGTAGCGCCCGCGGTTGGCGGATACATCCTGCAGCAAGGCGGCTCGTACAACTCGTTCATCTACACGATGGCCGCCATGTACGTGCTGGGCTTTCTCTGCTGGCCTTTCATTCGTTCGGACCAGCGGCTGGAGTAGGGGCGCGGAGCAGGATTTCTAGCGGTCGCGCACGATGGCAACAGCGTGGACGGCTGGGAACCTGTTGCGGGCAGTTCCGGCGGATGTTGATTCGCATTCATCTGACACGCAGTGCCGTCGATACCAGGCCAATCGAGGTAACAGTTCGCAAACGCTTGGTTCGAAACCGTCAACTCGGCGCCGACCCGGTCT
>DASQVJ010000578.1:0-14028 GCA_035640835.1 Bryobacteraceae bacterium | reverse complement strand
GCCGCGAGACTGTCATCAAGGCCCCGGCCTTACCGACTCCACCGGCGAAGGCGCCGACTGCCACATCTACTACCTCCTCGGCGGAACGCTCTTTTGCAGGGCAGGCGATCACGTTGCTCGCGAGGGTAAATCCACCGGCGGCCACCGGATCCGTCAAGTTTATGGATGGGCCTACCTGCATAGGGACGGAACCATTGAACGCAGGACAGGCGACTCTCACCACATCCAATCTCGCACCCGGCTCGAAGACGATCACGGCGGTCTATACCGGCGACGGGAATCACGCCGGCAGCACTTCGCCCGCGCTAATACATACCGTCGAGAAGCGGGCTACGACCGCCACGATTAGTTCCACCCCGAATCCCTCAACCTCCGGCCAACCGGTGACGTTCACGGCTGTCGTAGCCGCAACTCCATCAGACGGAGCGACTCCCAATGGAACAGTCAGTTTTTATGCCGGCGACACCGCTCTGGGAACCGCATCTCTTGACACCAAGGGCGCCGCAAACTTCAGCACGCCGGCACTGAGTGCAGGTAAGTACGAGGTCAAAGCGGTTTATCGCGGGTCGGATGTGTTTGCGGAAAGCACCTCTACCCCTATTACCCATATCGTCCAATAAAAAGAGAGAGCGTGAATTACCGGCACTCGAAAAGAGCCTGCATCTGGTCAGCTCGATCTGAATATCACGTGTAACGTAGCACGCACAGCGGCTCGTGACTATCCGACACTTCCCAACACGGTCTCGGATACGGTGTTCATGTCGAGGGCGAGAAAGCGCGTGGGGTTGGGATCGGGATGTCGCGACGGATTGTCAGCCGTTAATCGTCCAACACTAGTTACATCTCGATTCGAAAGCGGGGTCGGAACCAGCGCGCTTCGACTTGGACTTCGCCGCAGCGCGATGCGCTGGCTGCCACTCTCGCCCATGCGGATTGCTTCCGGATCGCCGACCAACCGGACAAAATCAGCGCCGGCCAATTCCGCGATAAGGGCCTAAGACGACCAATTGAAAAGCTCCCGGTTGCGCGTCATTGCCCGCGCCGAGAGCTTGGGTTACGGAGCTGCATTCGTTCACCGCGTCAGGTGTTACATATCAACGCTTCAGGGAAGTGATCATGTTGCCACTGTGATACAATCCCGCGCCATACAGGAGGGCTAATGGCTACTCTCCGCATCGCTAGCGCAGCGCTGCTCGTGGCTGGGTTTTCACTGTCCGCCCAGGAATATCGCGGACGCGTACAAGGTTCCGTAACCGACACGACGGAGGCGGCCATCGCGGGCGCAACCGTCACACTCACCAACGTTGGGACCGGCGTGGCGAGCACACGAGAGACGAACGAAACCGGCCGATATTTGTTCGATCTCGTGCTGCCCGGCACTTACACCGTATCTGTACAGTTGCAAGGATTCGCCCGATTTGTGCAGGAAAACGTTGTGCTGCAGTCACGCTCAGACGTCACAGTGGATGCCGTGCTGAGACCCGGTGACGTGCGCGAAACGGTCACTGTCACGGACCAGGCAAGCACGGTTCAATTCAATACCAGTAAGCTGGAAACAACGGTAAGCAGTGCGCTTGTTTCGAACCTGCCACAGTTATCGCGGAATCCTTTGTTGCTGGCCCGGTTGGATCCGGCCGTAGTCCAGCAAGACACGGCGCGTGAAGTCGAACCTTACTTCACCTGGTCCGGAAACCGGCAGCAGATTGGCGGCGGACGCGACTACTCAAACGATTTGCAGATTGACGGCAGCCCGATCGGCATCGGCTACAAGACGAGCTACATGCCGTCGCCGGACTCCGTTCAGGAAGTCGCTGTGCAGCAGAACGCCGTGGACGCGGAGTACGGCCACTCGTCCGGTTCCGCGGTTACCCTGACGATGAAGTCCGGCTCGAACGACTGGCACGGCAACGTCTTCTATCAAGGGCAGTATCCCTGGGCCAACGCGCTCGAGAACCGGGTATTCCGAACCACCAACCTCGGCCGCATACACATGTGGGGTGGCACCCTGGGTAATCCCATCAAGAAGAACAAGCTCTTCAACTTCTTTTCCTACGAGCAGTGGCGCAAGACCGATCCGAATGACTTTATCAACACGTTGCCGACCGACCTGGAGCGCCAGGGCAACTTCTCGCAGTCGCTCAATGCCGTCGGCGGACTGCGAACCATCTACGATCCATTCAGCACGGAAACCTCAGCGGACGGGCGAACGGTCACGCGCCAGCCGTTCCCGGGCAATATAATTCCATCCTCGCGAATTGATCCGATCGCGCAGCAGTACATGGCCGGGCTATGGAAGCCCAATCGTCCCGGCCAAGGTCCGTACAACATCAACAACTACTATGTCCCGCTGCCTGTCCGGTACGATTACCACAACTTGTCGAACCGTACAGACTATATGTTCAGTGAGAAGCTGCGCTTCTATGGGCGCTACAGCAAACTTTGGACGCCGGTCACAACGTCCAACCCGACCGGATCAGAGTTTTTCGTGAACGACCGCGGCAGCCAGCGGGACGCCACTTCGATATCCGGCGACGCTGTGTGGACCGTGAGCCCAACGACCATCGTCGACATCAGCGGAACGTATCACAGCTTCATCGACGCGTCGAAATATGCGAGTACATGTGAAGGGTGCTGGGCGAGGTTCTGGCCGAATTCCGATTTCTATAAGGTTGTATTCGGCAACAAGGCGGTGCCAGAGCTGCTGCCGCGTATGTCCGTCATGGGCAGTGGAGTCAGCGAGTATTGGACGTCCATGGGTCCACGGGGCGGCACCTGGGATCAACGCCCGAACGCCGATAGCGTCAGTGTGAAGGTCGCGCGCCAGCAGGGCACGCACTACTTAAAGATGGGCGCCGACACACGCGGCACTCGCACCACGAGTTTGATCGTCAATAACAACCCGGGTTTCGGATTCCAGGCCGACGGGACTGCGGCAACTTACATCAACCCCGATCTGAGACAGTCCGGCGATGGCTACGCGACGTTCCTGCTCGGTGCAATTCAGCCGGCGGGTGGTGGTGCCGATAGTTGGGACAGCGGCTCTACATCGATGACCGCGACGATCTTGCCGCAGGGGCAGAATCGCTTCTATGGGATCTTCATCAACGACGACTGGAAGGTCACTAAGAGGCTGACGATCAACATGGGGTTGCGCTACGAGTACGAAACGGCTTACACAGATCCCGAGGATCGCTTGACACGGCCGCTCGACTTGACATCGCCGATTCCGGAGATGCAGGGTGCTAACGCTCCGCAAATGCCGGCTGAATTGGCCCAGTTCTATAAAGGGCCGACGATATTCAACGGAGCCTTCCAGTTTGCTGATTCGTCGAATCGCGGCCAGTGGGATGCCGGACGAGGTGGAATTTCGCCACGCATCGGAATGGCATATCGCATCAACGATTTGACATCTTTCCGCGTCGGCTACGGACGCTATCTCACTCCCTGGACTGGCGGAACTTTTAATATTTTCGACGCGATCTATGTCGGTTACAAGAACGTCACTGGCGCTTATCCCGCAGTGCTCGGGGTTCCGTCTGCGCGGCTGCGCGATCCCTTCCCTGCATCGCAGCCTGTCGTGCCTGCGTATGAAAAGAGCCTGGGGCGCTACACATCGCTTGGCGACGCGTTTTCCTACGTCGCGCAGAAGCGGCCCCGCAGCTACAGCGACCGCATTAACTTCTCAGTGCAGCGTCAGCTTCCGTTCAACACAGTGCTTGACATCACCTACTATCTGAACTTCACTAATCAACTGGTCGGTAATTACAACGTCAACCAGGTGGATCCGCGGGTGGCTTACGAATATAAAGATGCCACCAATGTTGCGGTGCCGAATCCCTTCTACAACTTCTCGACGGTCGACAAATTTCCGGGCGCGCTGAGGTATCAACGGACGGTCAATCTGACGACCCTGATGCGGGCATATCCGCAGTACGGCAACTTGAACGTAGTTGACGGAATTGAGGGCGGGTCGTCGCGCTATCAGTCTTTCCAATTGCGGCTGAACCGCCGGTTTGCGAACGGCGCCTCGGCGATGTTCGGCTACAACTATGCGCGCCAGCGGGACGAGATATTCTTCAACGACATCGACAGATTCGAGGGCAATTTTAGTTGGCAGGAGAGCGACCGGCCGCGGCACCGCATGACGGTGGCCGGTACATGGGAGCTTCCTGTCGGCCGCGGCAGAGCATTTGCATCGCAAATGCCGCGCCTACTGGATTACGCGATTGGTGGCTGGGATGTGAGCGGGATCATGACATGGCGTTCCGGGTTCTTCATCCGGTTCGATAGCGGACTGCTGGTGCAGGGCGACCCGCACGTCGACGATCCGACGCCTGCACGGTGGTTCAACCCCGCGGCGTTCAAACAATTGCCCGCGTTCACGCCGCGCACCAACCCGTGGCAGTACGAGGGTCTGACCAACCCAGGGCTGTTTAACCTCGATATGTCCATCGTCAAGCGGATGCCCGTGACCGAGAAGTATCGCGCAGAGCTTCGAATGGACGTGTTCAACGCAGCCAACAACATGACGTGGGCCAATCCCAGCACCAACGTGTTGAGCAGTCTCTTTGGCGCAACGAATAACCAGTTGGCCAACACGTTCGGACGCCGGACCCAACTCGGTTTGCGAGTTGAATTCTAAGACGTACTTGGCACTTCTTGCGCCGGTAGCACTGGCGGCGCAGTCGTCCCCTGACCTGCGGGAGGCAGCCCGCCTGGATCAGGCGGGCCGTTGTGATGAAGCCGAAAGAATCTATCAACGGGCCTTGACGCAAGGAGTGCCGAGGCCTTCATTGATGAACAATGTAGGAAACCATTACTTGGCGTGTGGACAGCCCGAGAAGGCGCGCCAGTACTTCGAGCGGTTGCTGCAGTCGGAACCATTGCACGTCAACGGCACGCTCCAACTGGCTCGGCTTGCAATCAACGCCCAACAGTTTGCCCGGGCCGAAGAGTTGCTGCAAAAGCTGGCTGTGGCGCGCCCGGGCGACTTCGAAGTCTTGTACTTATTAGGCCGGGCGTCTGGGCGCGCGGGTCATCTGTCACGCGCGCGCGAAACAATGGAAGCCGCTCTACGCCTCCGGCCTGACGACACCGCCGCGATGCTCGAGTGCGGGTTGGCCAACGCCGCGTTTGGCGATTTTCCGCGCGCTGTGTTCCTGCTGGCGCGGGCGCAAGCCCGGGCGCCAGACCAGCCCGAGATCGGGCTGGCACTGGCACGGGCCTCCGAAGACGCCGGGTACTACGGAGACGCAGTGCTGGCCTACGATCGCTACCTGAAGTTGCGGCCTGAGGACGCGCCAGCACGCCGCGACCGGGCGCGTGCGTTTGCACTCACGCTCAGAGGACGCGCGCAGGGGATACGCGAACTCGAGCAATACGTGGCGACGAATCCCCAGGACCCACTCGGCCATTTTTACCTGGCGCAGCTTCGCTGGAGCGACGACGCCGAAGGCGCGCTGGCCAGTTTAGCCAAAGCTCTGACTATGGAACCGCGGCTCGCGCCCGCACACGTGGCGCGTGCGTGGCTGCTGCACCGTCTGGGCCGGGACACCGAGGCCCTGCCACATCTTCATGCGGCGCTACAGGTGTCGCCCAATGATGTAGGGGCACTCGATCAGCTCGGGATCGTGCTGCTGTCGCTCGACCGCGTGACCGAAGCAGAAGGGGCGTTGCGCAAGGCGGCGGCCCTTGCGCCTAAGCACGCGGAGGTGGCGCTGCATCTCGGTCGCGCGCTCATGGAACAGGGAAAGGAGCAGGAGGCGCAGCAGTGGCTCGAAGCTTACCAAAGGCTTCGTCCACCGCGAAAACGAGACGCGAGACGCGAGTCGGGCATGATCGAACTAGCCACGCTTGATCCCGCTGGACGGCGAGCGCGAGAAATTGAGCGATTCCGTTATATGGCGCGCACGCGTCCTGACGATCCGCTCTTGCAGCTACATCTCGCCGGGCTGTTGCTCGCGGATGGACAGGTATCCGAGGCCCTGCAGGAGTATAGGACCCTCTCGACCCTTAACGGCGATGCCACTATTTGGGCGCAGGCGGGCCGGACATTGCTTGATGCGGGCGAGTACGAAACGGCGCGGTCGTTTCTTGAACGTGCGGGGTCGCGCTTGGAGTTGGCGGAAGCACTGCTTGTGACGAACGGACCCGGCGTGGCGTTGATCGAGCTCGACCGCGTTCCGCCCGCGGAGTACTCGGCAGAGTACCGGTTGCTACGCGCGCGTGTGTTGGATGCGGCGGGTCGGGTGGAGGAATCTCAACACTGGCTGGCTGAGGGGCTCAAGGAGGGCACACCACCGCCGGCAATAGCGCGGCGGGCGAGTCTGCTGCTGGCGAAGCACCGTCGTTACCGCGAGTCGCTCGATCTGCTGACGCGCGCGACCATGGCAGCGCCCGCCGACGCTGAACTCCGATTGACCGAGGCTATTGTCCTGTCACTCAGCGGTGATCACGCGGCTGCGAGCGAGCGATTACGGCAAATCCAGGCTCGTTGGCCCGAATGGGAGCGGCCCTGGCTTGTTCACGGGCTTCTGCTAAACGACATGCGGCGACCTAAGGAAGCAGCATCGAAGTTTCGGGCGGCATTCGCACTCGGTTCGCCAGAACTCCCGGAATCCTGTGCGAGCCTGCAAGCATGGGTTTTCGACAAGTGCGGAAAGTAATCACCGCAGTGGCCTGCGTCGCTTCACTTGCTGCCCAATCCCTGCGCCCGCATTTCGTTGATGTAGCGTCCAAAAGCCGCTTCGTCTATGTCACTCGCAACGGCTTCGATGGCACGCGCAAATACTTTCCGCAGCCGCTGTGCGGCGGCGTGGCAGTGCTCGATTACGATGCTGACGGACTCGCCGACCTGTTCTTCACCAATGGCGCTAAGTTTCCGGAACTGAAAAAGACCGACGCATCATTCCACAACGCGTTACTCCGGAATAAAGGCGACGGACTATTTGAGGATGTCACTGATCGAGCGGGCCTCGCCGGCGAGAGCCTGGGATACAGCCTCGGTGCCGCCGCAGGCGACTACGACAATGATGGCTGGACCGATCTGTTTGTCGCCAACGCGGGCGCAAACACGCTTTATCGCAACAACGGTGATGGCACATTCCGCGATGTAACGGCAGCTTCCGGTTTGGGTGTGAAGCCGCCGGGAACACTCAGCGTTCAAGGCGCATGGCTCGACTACAACAATGACGGGCGTCTCGATCTGGTTCTATCTAATTACACGATGTGGTCCGTTAGGGACGACAAACGATGTGTCCGCGAAGATGGCGTCGATTTCTACTGCCATCCGAAAGCCTACCCGCCCGTGCCGCACCGCCTCTATCGCAACGTGGGTGGCGGTAAGTTCGAGGACGTGACCGAGGCGGCCGGCTTCGATAAGGTGCCCGGCAAAGGGATGGGCATCGCGATCGCCGACTTCAACGGCGACGGTCGCACCGATATCTTTATCGCCAACGACACGGAGCGTAACTTCCTTTATGTGAACGGCGGCGACGGCACGTTTGCGGAGCGCGGTTTGCCCTTGGGTGTTGCCTACAATGACGATGCCGCAACGGTTTCAGCGATGGGTGCTGATGCCCGCGATTACGATAACGACGGCTGGCCCGATATCCTCTACAACAACCTGACTACCCAGATCTGGGGACTGTTCCGCAATCTCGGTGGGCGATCATTCCGCTACACTTCGCCGGCAGCTGGATTGGTGACACTGAGCGCGCCGTACTCGGGTTGGAGCGCGGGCTTTCTTGATTACAACAACGATGGTTGGCGCGACATTTATTCCGCCAATGGCGATGTCGATTCGCTCCGGGCCAATGCAGAGCAGCACGATACGCTTTTTGAAAACATGGGCGGCCAGCGGTTTGTGGACGTTTCCAAGGACGTGGGTAGCCACTTCGCGCGGCGCGGCTATCAGCGCGGCGCCGCGTTTGCGGACCTGAACAATGATGGCTTCATGGACATCATCGTCACCTCGCTCGGGCGGCGGCCAGCGATCCTCATGAATTCCGGGATCAAGGACGGCGGGCATTGGATTGACGTCCGTTTAACCGGCACGCGCTCCAACCGGGATTCTATTGGTGCGCGTGTACGAGTAACCACCGCTCGCGGACGCGTTTTTCACGACTGGGTGAGCCCGAGCGTGGGATTCCTCTCCTCGAGCGCCCGTCAGCTTCATTTCGGACTTGGACCCGAGACGACGATTGCAGAGGTAGAGGCACGCTGGCCCTCCGGCGCAGTAGTCCAGCTAAGGGACCCAACGGTGGATAAGGTCCTCACCATGCGTGAGCCCGAGCCGCGCGACTGAGCAATCTTGGAACGTGTGAAGGCAGGCAGGAGGCCTCACTGCTGTGCTCCGCAAAAAGCTTATACGAAGCTCATTCCGCCACTTTCTCAAGCAAGTATTCGTGGTGGAATCCGCCGAGAACGGCAGTACGTCGAACAGCGTGGGCTGCAGGGATGCGGCGTCGATGATCGTTGTCCAGCACGGGTGCGCGCAACGCCCCATGTTTGCCTGGTCCACTCGGCCGTTGGGTGAGCCGTAACGTTGTAACGGAGAACTCTGCGCGTCCCCAGCTCCAGCATTACGAATACGTACAGAGTGCGGAACATGGCCGTGACCACAAGGAAGAAAATCGCAGGCCGCGCACCTGGGCGCGGTTGCGGACGAAGGTCAGCCACGGAAACTCAATCCGCTGAACGTGCCGCGCTGGAAGCGCTCGTGGAGCAAGTCGTTGGCGCTGCTTATGAGGTGAGCAACGTCCTCGGGGCTGGCTTCCTGGAAAAGATCTACGAACGGGCTTTGATGGAGGAACTCAACTTTCGCGGCGTGCGGGTGAAAGCCCAGGCGGCGTTCCCAGTCGCATACAAGGGCAAGCATATCGGTACGTATTCGGCGGATCTGGTGGTCGAAGATCGCCTTCTCGTCGAAGTCAAATGCGTCGACGCGTTCTCGAATGAGCACCTGGCGCAGTGCATCAACTTCCTGAAAGCATCGGGACTCCACCTGGCACTGCTCATCAACCTCCGTCGGCCCGGAGTCGAGTGGCGACGCGTCGTCCATGATCTGTGATTCGCGTTTATCCCCGTGTATTCGCGGCTGCTCCAGTCGTTCGCTCTTAAAGCAGGCACGCGAAGCGTCCGCCGCCCAGCGGGCGGCTTCGTTCTAACGGCGCAGCGTCTAGCGGCTGCTCCGAGCGCATTGGCGGCACTATTTCAGTTGAGCCGGATTTGTACCGGGTCGGCTTATGCCAAGTTTCCGGTAACCGGACTCTTCGGGAAGAATACTGAAACGTCTCGGTTGTGCCGCTGGGCGACGCATTGTCCGATTTGCGGCTTTTCCTGACCTGCAATTCGGTGTGCCATGCGTAAGTAATGGTGCGAACAAGCAGGCTGATGTGTTTTCTCGCCCTTGCGCCATACCTTCACGGCCAAGTCGCGGAGCAGGATCGTGCAATGGGCTTTGAGACGGCTCTCGAGCGTGTCAGTGCGAACTTCCGAGTCGGACTGGAGTATCGAGTCACACCAGCTACAGCACGCGCATTACGCTTTCCGTCGCACGCGGCAACAGCCGGAGTGGGGCTCACGAGCATCATTCGTCAAGTTCCCCGGATCTCGATGGCACTTCGAAAGCGGCGTCGCGCATGTTTGCAACGGCAAACCACCGAAAGATGTGGAAACCGATGCATGTGCACCTCGTCGTCAGCGTGTGAGCACGAATGCGTAATCCTCCAACGGTACCTCTCCCGACGCGCGTCCGCTACTGGTTTGCGCGTCTCAGAGGCACTCGGGATCGACCGGTCAGAGTTCATGCCCCGGATCCGCTTATCTACGGGCCAGAAGCTCACCTTGAAGCTGTGCCAAGGCGAATGTCTCGACGGCGGAGTTGTAGCGCTCATGCTGTTCGATTGGGCCGAGGTGCGCCGCAGGACTGACCGAAAGACGCGAGTTCTGCGGTATCTTGGCGCTCATGTGATCACTGGCGAAGGGCAGCGTTGTCGTGTCCTGGTCGCCCGAAACGATCAGGACGGGAACTGTGATGCGGTCGAGCACGTCACTAGCGTCCCAGTGCATCATGGCCAAGGTACCTCGAGCAACCACGTCTGGTGACGAACGGTAGTAATACTTCGAGGCAAAATCGAGCTGCTCTCGTGTCTCTGTCCCAGCGAAGCTGCTCGACGCCGTCTGTAGGTGCGTCAGTCCACTTTGATAGCCGAGCCAATTCAGCGCGCGCACGACGGGTGCCGTCGCCGTGATCAGATGCAGCAGGGGTTCGTAAAGGGGCTTCTGTAACTTCTCCTGGGTCTCGTGGCCCTTCACCGTCGTCACCGGATTCGTGTACGACGTGTTCAACTGGACGATACCCCGAATGTTTGCGCCCGGTGTGCCTGCATTTTGCTTGCAGAGGGTCAGGTTGATCATGCCGCCGATGCTGTGACCCACAAGGATTGCGGGCTCGGTCCCTGTGGCATCCACAATGGCACGGAGGTCTGAAGCCATATTGCCAAGAGCATAGTCCCCTGAAGGGATCGGTTTCGACTGGCCCAAACCCGGCAGATCCCACGTAACCACCCGGAATCGATCTTCCAACCGCGTTCGCGCATACGACCATTCACGTCGGTCTGCGCCCCATCCGTGCGTGAGTATGATTCTCGGCGCACCCTGAGGTCCTGACTCTTCGATGGCCAGTTCGGCTCCGCTAGGCCCGGTGATGCGCTTCGTCGCCGGCGCGAACGCAGTGTTCGGCCCATCTGCTGTGGAGGGCCGCAGCAATGAGACGATTCCACGACCGGTGCTGACCCAGACGAGCATCCCAACCGCGATTACAACCAGCGTCCAGCGTCGCCAGTGCGCTTGTTTCGGCGACATTCGGTCCAGGGAAACAGCACCGTGACGGCGTTTAGCGATCGCTGGTGTTCGGCGGGCGCGGAGGAGTAGAAAAGCAGCGGCAACCAGCAGCAAGAGTGCGAACAGACCCAGCAGCAGCGGCGCGAGAAGTTGAGCGGGGGTAACAACCATGGAGGTGCGAAGCGTTACGAGACGTCTGAAAGGGAGACCCGGTGCGGCTTGAATTGTGTCATCCGAAAGGCTGAAACGCGAGAGAAATACATGCTGAGCCACCGACTTGGTTGCGCGCGGGCTGATCAGGACATGGTCCGCTTACGTACGGTCGAACTCCTATTTCATCTCCGAGATCCATTCACGCCAGTGACTCGGCGTATCAACCCTTCGGCCTATGCCGCCCGTGTGCCATTACGCCAGACGGAATTCCTCTATGGTGGCGATCACTGAAGGGTTCGCAATATCCGGCACGATCTCCACCGCGACCACCGTAATGCCTTCGCCGTTGAACGCATATTCCTCTACCTCCCAGGTTGCCCCCCGGGACTGAAGTTCCATTGCTGACGGACGATCTCACGAAGATCATCGGACTTGGTGCCGCACCGCAATACAAATTCCTGGGTGCGGGTTGCCACCTCCTCAACGAACCTCGATTTGACCACTCTGAACGCGTATTGGTTCAGAAAACATCAGACGTATGGTCTGAGGCCCTTCCGTGCCCGCGCGCCAAGGTCGAGTAAACGGGGGCGACAGAGCATTGTCGATGGGATGTTCAGGATCCTCTGATAGATACAGTTGCCAACTCGATAACGCGGAGCCAGCGTTGCTCGCCGATGTCGTATTCAGAGTTTTGAAGCGGCTCTTTTCTCATAAGTTCTCGAACGACCTTGATGAGTGCATTCGTGCCCACCGAAGAGACTACATCTTCTGAACGCCGGTTGGGTTTTGACCCGGGCATGACCCGCATTACTTTCTCAATCCAATCCGATACTGCGGCCGAGGATACTGACCTCTAACGCTGGCCCGTAGTGTGGCGCCCTTGGCCCTGTTGCGGCGGAATAGTCCATCGAAGGGCTTCAATAGAACTGATTTGATTCCGGACGTCGCTTCCGAGACGTCAGCAACCATCGAAACGGTACCTGTGAGGTCGACGCGTTTTGTGAGCAGGTTGTAGGTTCCGCCGCCATTAGCCGTCGCACCTGGCACGCGGAATGATATCCCCGAGAGGACTGCCACACCCTTCCGCAGCGACACGTCTCCTTCCAATTCTGAGAGGACGTGGTCCACGTCCTCGGGCAGACGATCTTCAACCTGCTTTTTGTCCCCCCGCGCGCGAGCGCTGAGGCTATTTACCTTCGTCTGGGTCCTTGGTCTGGCGAACCGCGCCTTGCGAATGCTGAACCGGCCACGAATAACCAGCCGGCGAATGAACGGCTCGTCGCCAGGCAGAAGATCGATGTCCGCACGCAATTGGATGGGGCCTATGAGCGCGGGCGGCTCGGATCGCGTGAACATGAAAAGCAGATCCTCGACCCGGGCATGACGTTCGCGAACTTGCAGCGACACGGTTTTATCCTTCGCGCCCTGAACAGCGCCATCAATGGACAGGCGGGTGCCCAGGAAGTCCGCTTGGACATTCTGCAGAATCACATCGCCGGAAAGAGCGTTCACGTGAGCGGTGTACGCAGTACGAAGATCAACGGGATGGCCGGTACGGTTGGCCTCGAACGCTGTCGCCACGGCCGACCCGCGCACGCAGATGTTGTCGAGTTGGCCCTGAAACGTGCCTTTACCGTCGATCTTCCCGGCGAGATCTTTGTACTTGTCTAGACTTGCGCCCTTGAGCTCGAACGAACCAACAACCGGGGTTCGTCCCCAAGCGGACCTAAGGAAGGGGCCAACTGTTCCTGACGACTTCACCCGCCCTGGAGGATCAGGGATATCAAGCTCAGTCGCATAAGCAATCTCTCGAGTTCCGCTCACTTCATTGAGGCGTACTTGGTGAAGAGCGAAACGTGTAGGCTTGTCGCGGTTCTGGGAAACGAACTCAAGGATCGCTCCGTCCGCGACGAACTCGCCAATGATGACGTCTCCTAAGCCTCCTGACCTGCCCGACCAGACTGGAGAGGGGAACGGAGAGGGAATCTGAAGATGAAGCCGTTCCGCATGAAGGCGCCGAACGCGCTTCCTGAGAGTGAGGACGCTCCACCAGGAGGAACGAATGGTGATCGTGTCGGCCCGGGCGATCGGCTGTTGCGCGTGTCTGTGAAAGGTGAGGTCTTCCATCGTGCAACCTGGTTCCGGGAAGAAATCTAGACGATACCGATTGACGACGACGCGACTGCCTGTAGCATCCTCGAGGCGAGCTATGATCCGTTCTTGCGCGTAGGGCCATCGAAGGATGAGCAGTGCTGATATTCCCGCCAGGAACGCGAACAGCAGCCCAGTGGTAATTCTCGCTAATCGCGGCAGCATTGATACCAACCTTGAAGAACGGTGCAGCATTTTGAAGTCGTTGGATTGTTATCTGCGCCACAGAGTTTCGGTCAAGAGGTGATGCTTACTTCGCGCAACTGTTAATGAATGAACGTTCGCGGCGGCAGAGATAAGCTCAACCCAAATGACTGTACGGTCCCGTTCTCACACTGCGGCGGCTGCTCCTTGGCTCCGTGCTGCATCGTGATCGACCGAGTGCGTTGCATCGGAACTGGTGGAAGCAGGTTCGCCGCTGGGATGGTGACCTCGTACCCCACGCATAAGAGCGGAGGAAGTGAACTCTTCTGGGGTACGAGCGGAACAGACCTTGAATCACAACGGGGGTTGACAGGCAGTTTTGAGCGGAACGGTTCGCAGAGGCTGCAACTGGCTGAGTGCCCAGCGGGCCGAGTTAGACGTGTACCAGTCCGAAGGTTATCTGGCCGTTTGCAGGTTAAGACAACGCTCCCCGCCGCGCACACCTCGGGCCGTCCTGTCGAGACGCTCGTGCCGTTCGATGTGGCCGATCGACACAGGGCCGAGTCCTTCAGGGCTGATTGATCGGTTGTCGATGCCCTGATGGTTGCGTTCAGCGTGATAGTGCGCGACGAACTCGAACGTCGCCTTTCGAACCAGCCCCTCGCCAAACAAGATTAGGCGTTCGACAGGAATCTCTTACTGGTCCGCACGAACCGTTCGCGTAGGCATGCAGAT
>DASQVJ010000577.1:0-14097 GCA_035640835.1 Bryobacteraceae bacterium | reverse complement strand
GGGCGTTTCTCCAGCTTCCGCCACCAGACCGATAACGGAGGCGGCGCGAACGCCCTCTACCCCAACGATGCCGTCGCCAAGCGTGACGATGATCTGAAGACCCGTAACTTCCTGATCTCCGATACGCACGCTTTCACGCCTACTATGATCAACGAGTTTCGGCTGAGCGTGACGCGTGGTTCGTTCCCATTCGTCGCGCGTAGCTTCGGGGAGGACTGGCCCAGCAAACTCGGGTTCCCATCCAGCGTTCCGAACTTCACTGTGCCCTCGATCAACAACGGCCTGCCCGGGTTCAACACCGGCACCGTTGGGTTCCGCGGGAGCATGAATTGGCAGTTCCTGGATCAGTTCACCAAGATCCATGGCGCGCACACCATGAAGTTCGGCTTCGACTTCCGGATTCTCGCGGGAAACAACTTCCAGATGGGCTCACCATCGGGCTCGTTCACCTTCAACTCGGCACTGACTGCGAATCCGCAAAGCGGGGGCGGTGGATCGAGCTACGCCAGCTTCCTCCTCGGCGAAGTTGCGAGCGCTACGGCGACCTCGCACGTTGGCGAATCGCAGCATGCGTACAACTCGAGCGCCTTCTTCCAGGACGATTGGAAAGTGAGCCGCCGCCTCACCCTCAACCTGGGCCTCCGGTGGGACTTCCAACAACAGCCTGTCGAATCGAACAACGGTGTTTCGAATTTTGACCTTGGCTGCACTCTTCCCAATGGTCTTGCCGGCTGCACCATCTACGCTGGACTCAATGGACAACCTCGAGCCTTCCGCAAGAACGATTGGAACGACTTTGGACCGCGCATCGGCTTCGCTCTCGATGTCTTCGGAAACTCTCGCACCGTTGTTCGTGGCGGCTATGGGATCTACTATCCATCCCAAATGTGGCGCGAGAACTATGGCAACACCGCAGGCTTCGCCCAGACCACCTCGTCATACACCTCGAGCGATCAAAACCGTGCAGCGTTCCGCTTGCGCGACGGTTTCCCCTTCCCGGTAGTCCAACCTCAGGGCAGCGCCCTCGGACCGGCAGCCTTCCTCGGTCAAAGAGTCGACATCGATGAAAGCAATGGACAGACTCCCATGAGTCAGCAATTCTCCTTGAACATCCAGCACCAGTTAGCCGCGTCCTGGTTGATCGACGTCGGATATTCCGGGAATCTTGGCCGCAACTTCACAGCCGGCAGCTACGATCTCAACCAACTCGACCCCCAATACCTTTCGCTAGGTACCAGGCTGCAGGATCAGGTGGACAATCCATATGCCGGTCGTGTTCCAGGTGCCTTGGGTGCCGCACGTATCAGTCGCCTGCAATCCTTGCGGCCCTATCCTTACTACAGCTCCATTTTCGTCCGCAATCCGAGGCTCGGCAGCTACAACTCTCACCTGTTCATCCTCAGCCTCGAGAAACGGATGACGCACGGTCTCACTTTCCTGGTCTCCTTCACGGGCGGCAAGATCATCAGCGATTCCATCGCAACACCCGTCAACTTCGGGCCCATCGAACAGGCAAGCATCATCAGCTTCCAGAACTCCTACAATCGCCGAGCCGAGCGCGCTCTGGATCCGACGGATGTGTCTCGCCGAGTCGTCGTGAGCGCGGTATATGAGCTGCCGTTCGGACGCGGCTCCGGTCTGCTCAACAAGGTAATCGGCGGATGGCAGCTCAACACGATCGGTGTGATGCAAACCGGTATTCCGCTCGCCATTCGTGGCGCCAGCAACAATCTGGCCGACCGGCCGAACTCCACAGGTGTCTCCGCCAAGCTCGACAACCCGGACCGTAACGGTTGGTTCGACAAGACTCAATTCATCAACCCGCCTCTCTACACCTTCGGGAATGTCGGCCGCACACTGCCCGATGTGAGGGGTCCGGGGACCGTTAACTGGGACCTCTCGGTCATCAAGAACACACGTTTTGCCGAGCGCTACAACCTACAATTCCGAGCCGAAGCCTTCAACTTCCTGAACGCTGTAAACCTCGGATTGCCGAACCTGACCTTTGTGCCTGGAGCGGATGGCCGAAATACCAGCGGCGCGTTCGGCACGATCACCACCGCGCGCGATGCGCGTAACATTCAACTAGCTTTGAAGTTCATATTCTAGAGTTGGTTCGAAAATGAAGCATTGTGATCGACTCGTGGCGGTTCTTCTGGCGACCGCCACGGCCTTCGCCGCCGGGTACAATTCGAGCGGCTTTCTCACGCTCCCCCCTGAGGCCAATGTCGGCGCGATGTCCGCCGTGGCTGTCGACCGAACTCGTGGAACAATTTACGTCCTGCATCGCGGTGGCACTCCGCTGCTGCGCTTCGACGCCAAGGGTAAATATCTTGGAGGCTGGGGCGTCGGCCTGTTCAAGGTCCCGCACGGTCTTCGGATCGACAAGCGTGGCGACGTCTGGATCACCGACAACGGCGCGAATACGGTCCAGCATTTCTCGCGAGACGGCAAGGTCCTGCAGACCATCTCGGAAGCGAACGGTCCATTGAAGTCGCCCGATGATGTCGTGTTCTCGCGCTCCGGCGACATATACATAGCCGACACCGGTAATGCGCGAATCGTGCGCCTGGGTCCGGATGGTAAGTACAAATCGCAATGGGGTGCGAAAGGAAAAGGTAACGGTGAGTTCGCCACGGCGCATGCTCTCGGCATCGACTCGGACGATCGCATCTACGTCGCCGACCGCAACAACAACCGCGTGCAGGTGTTCTCGCCAGACGGTAAGTTCGTCGCCGAGTGGAAGGGTTTTGGCAATCCGTTTGGACTGCTTGTGAAGGGCAACCAGGTCATCGTCTCCGAAGGCGAGCAAAACCAGCTCATCACCTTGGATCGAAACGGCGCAGTCCTTGACACTTGGGGCGACTCCACCAAGCTCCAACTTCCCCACCTCATGGATTACGATTCGACCGGTACGTTGTATGTCGCCGAGGTGAACGGCAAGCGAGTCCAGATCCTGCGAGCCAACACGTCAACCTCGCAAGCCAAGCCAACGCAAGCTCGCGACCACAACTCCGCCGAGATGTTCGAGCAGGTGCATCGCCCGATGATTCAGCCCGAGCCCCCGCGCTCGCAGGCGGCAAGCCGCATCACCACGGAGATCGCGACCGCACTGCCCAAGACCGGATCAACGGTTCAAGACATCCGAATCCGGAACTTCATCGACCAGCACATCTTCGGCCGCATGCAGCGCGACAACATCCCGCACGCGCCCGTTGCTACCGACGAAGAGTTCGCACGCCGCGCCTGGCTCGACGCGACAGGACGCATTCCACCGGTTGACGACCTGCAAACCTTCCTCGCCTCCAAGGATCCCGACAAGCGCGAGAAGCTCATTGACAAGCTCATCAACAGCGATGCTTTCGTCGACCGCTGGACCTTCTACTTCGAAGATCTCTTCCGGGCCGGTCAGCGCATGGGCTCCGGCCTGAACCTGTTCCACTACTGGATCCGCGAGTGGCTCACGCTCGATCGTCCGTACAACGAAGTTGTCACCGACCTCCTCACAGGTGCAGGCAAGACGAGCTTCTCGGTGCCCGCTGGAATGTATTACGCGCGCGACTTCGTGAAAGCCAAGGACGACCCGACCGCGCCCGATGCACACGACCTCGTCTACCAGCCCGACACAGTCGACGAATTCACCATCACGTACGGCAAGGTTTTTCTCGGCCTTAATCTCGCTTGCATCTCCTGTCACGACGGCAAGAATCATCTCGAGAAGGTGAACCAGTTCCTGGTCAAGAAGAAGCGCGAGGAATTCTTTGGACAAGCTGCCTTCTTCGGCAAGACGCGCCAGATCATGAACTGGGAGAACGGCTACCAGGCCAACACCGAGTTCACCGTCGATGACCTCGACAAAGGCTATGACACCAAAGCCACCAGCATCGTGCGTGTCCCGAAGAACGGCGGCAACGGCCAGCCACGCTTCATTCTGACCGGCGAATCACCACGCGCAGGCGAGAACGAGCGTGACGAACTCGCTCGCATGCTGACCTCTCACATCCAGTTCTCCCGAGCTTTCACCAATCGAATCTGGGCCGAGTTCATGAGCTTCGGCATCGTCGAGCCCGTTGACGATTTCGACCTCGACCGACCTGACCAGCCTTCGAACCCTGCGCTTCTCGATGCCATGGCCAAGCAGTTCCAGGCCGACGGCTACAGCTTCAAGAAGCTCGTGAAGACCATCATGTCTTCCAGCGCCTACCAGCTCTCCTCACGATTCGAAGGCGAGTGGAAAGAAACGTACGCGCCGTATTACGCGCGCAAGTATGTCCGCATGCTCTCCGCACCCGAGCTGCACGACGCGATTGCGCTTGCGACCGGTCGCGTCTCCGACCGCAAGACGGGTAACGACGGCGACGGGATGGTGATGCAAATGCCCGAGCCTGGCAAAGCCGCAGCCGAGGTCAAGAGCTTCCTGCGAGTCTTCGGTCAATCCAACCGCGACGACATGCCGAAGAAAACTCCGCAGTCGGCTCTGCAAGCGATGCTGCTGATGCAGACGAAGCTGACATCGGGTCCGCGAGTCGACACGCTCCTGAAAGACGCGCCAGACGATCGAACGCTCGTAGAGAAGATCTATCTCACAACCCTGTCCCGCAAACCGGCTCCAGCCGAGGTTGACGTCGCACTGAAAGCCATCGGCTCCGACCGAAAACGTGGAGCGGAAAACCTCCAATGGGTGCTGATCAACAGCCCCGAGTTTCTCTTCAACTATTAGCCATGGACACAAGAATCAGCGACCTCCTCCCCGCTCGCCGCGACATCCTCCGACTCGGAGGCTATGGCCTGCTCGCTGCGTTCGCGGAACAAGCCTTGTGGCCTGTCAAGGCACGCGCCGCAGGCAAGGCGAACCCTCGCGGCACAGCCCGCTTCGCCATCGTGATCGAGCTCGCCGGAGCCATCAGCCACATCGACACGTTCGACTTCAAGGAAGGCGAGGGCACGCCGAAAGACCTCGACGTGCGGCCCATTCGCAACGATCTCTACCTCTCGCACAAGCTCTTCCCCGACATGTCCAAGCAGATGGACAAGGTCGCGATCCTTCGCACCATGAAGAGCCACGAGGTGGTCCACTTCCGCGGCCAGTATTACAACCAGGCAGGCCGGCCGCTCAATCCCGCGCAAGCTCCCGAGATTCCTTCCATCGGATCTGTGATCGCGTACGAGCTCGAAGCGCAGCGTCGCGAGAAGGACACGTTCCCGACCTACATCGGTTGCAACCTCGACACCTCGGGATGCGGCGCCCTGTCCACTGGCTTTCTGCATCCGCGACATTCGGTCCTGGATATCAACCTCAAGTCCGGCGGAGGCGCACAGGCCATTGAAGGCGATGCGCTTACATTGTTGGAAGAGCGCTACCGCCTATTGCGGGAGCTCGACAAGGTCGCGGGCCCACTACGAGACGCACGTGGCGGCACGTTTTCCGGATTCAGCTCCTTCCAGGAGAGCGCTTATCGCATCCTGGGTGACGGTCGATGGCCGGCCACGTTCCGCATGACCTCCGAAGAGAAGACGCGCTACGGCGACAACTCCGTCGGCCTGGCGTGTCTGTTCGCTCGCAACCTCGTGCAAGCCGACGCCGGTTGCCGGTACATCCACATTACGCACCCTGATTGGGACCACCACAAGGCCATCTTCGACCACACCGCGAAATCGAATCACTACATCCGCTGCAACGAGTTCGACAAAGGGTTGGCCAACCTGCTGCAAGACCTCTCGACCACACCTTCTCCGAGACTCCCGGGCAAGACGCTCCTCGATGAAACGTTCGTACTCATGGTCACCGAATTCGGCCGCGTACCCGGTCCCTTGAACGGCATCGCCGGACGCCATCACTATAACGAGTGCTATCTGTCCTTGGCCGCTGGCGCTGGTGTAAAGGGCGGTCGAATCATCGGCAAGACCGATGCCGCGGGCGAGAAAGTCATCGAGACCGGCTGGAAGTACAAGAAGATCCAGCCACGCACCGAGAACATCTACGCGAGCTTGTACTCCGTTCTCGGTATCGACTGGAAGAAGGAACTGACCAACACGCCGTCGAAGCGCGCCTATCGTTACGTCGACATCCTCGGTGCCACCGAGTTCGTGCCCGACGACGAGATTGCGGACCTCTTCGACTGATGCGACTCGCCACGCTCAGTCTGCTTGGGCTGAGCTTACTCCGAGCCAGCGACCTCGTCACGATACCCGCGGGCGAGTTCACCATGGGCCGCACGAAGCTAACATCCGACGACAAGACCACCATGCGCCCGCAGATACTTCTGGACGATCGGCCCGCCCGCAAGGTCCGAATGCACTCGTTCCAACTCGATGTGCATGAAACCACCAATGCGCAATACGCCGCGTTCGTGAAAGCAACCAATCACCGCGTGCCTTACCACTGGACCAGCGGCACCTTTCGCGAAGGCACCGGGAATCATCCCGTCTACAACGTGAGTTGGGACGACGCGAAAGCCTACTGCGAGTGGTCCGGCAAGCGCCTGCCTACCGAAGCCGAATGGGAGCGCGCCGCTCGCGGAGGTCTCGAAGAAAAGGACTACCCGAACGGCGACTCCATCACGCCCAAGGACGCGCACTTCAACTCAGCCGAGGGACCCGTGGATGTCCGCAAGTTCCCTCCCAATGCTTTCGGCCTGTACGATATGGCGGGTAGCGTATCCGAGTGGACAGCCGATTGGTTTGCTCGAGACTACTATTCCCAGGGTGTGAACGAGAGTCCTCCAGGCCCGGCCGAAGGCACGTACAAAGTCATTCGAGGCGGCGCCTGGTCCGATTCCCCGAAGCGAATCACCGTATTCTTCCGTAACTGGGTACGCCCCACGCAGCGCACGCCGAACATCGGCTTTCGCTGCGCAAAGTAGCTACGCCAGCCTGGAGCGTTCGAGCTTGACCGTCACACCGCGCTGCGCGGATTCTCGTGCTGCATCCAAAATCTCGGTCACAATGAGATTCGTCTCGAGCGACGACAGCGCCGAGGTCTCCTTGCCGCCTCGCACCACCGAGTACAAGTACGCGATCTCGTCCTTGTGCTCGTTCGTCAACGGCCCGACAGGAAGCGTCGACTCCGGCGCATCTCCCTTCCGCACCAGCAAGGTCTGCCGGTTCGGCGCAAGAATGTAGCCATTCGCACCGTACGCATCGAGATCCTTGCGACTATACGGCCAGTTCCACGATGCCTGGATCACCACTTGCGCTTTCGAATATTGCAGCAGGATCGTCGCGTCGTCATCCACGCGGGAGTACACAGAGGGCTTCAACTGCTGCGTCACCGCGGTCACCGCTACCGGCGTTTCCTGGAAAATCCAGGTAGCCAGATCGGCGCCATAGCATCCAAAGTCGAACAACGCCCCGGCTCCGTTACGTTTCGGATCGGTCAGCCAATCGAGGAACTCCGGCGGCACTCCGATCTCCGCGGGTCCCTTATGTCCATCACGCACCACCAACTTGCGAACGGGACCGATTGCGTCCGAATCGAGCATCTGCTTGAGCTGATACATGCTCGGATACCAGGTGGTCTCGTAATTCACCAAGATGTGAATGCCTGCCTGACGCGCAAGCTGGGCGATCGCAAACCCGTGCTCCTTGCTGATCGCGAGCGGTTTTTCCACCATCACATGGATCTTGCGATCGGCACACGTTCTCACCAGCTCGAGATGATCGAACGTGTTCGTAAAGCCAAGGACCGCCTCCGGTTTCACCCTGTCGAGCGTCGCCGCGAGATCCGTCTGCAACAGCGACGCGTCGTGCGGAAAGAACTGCTTGGCGTAGCGCTGGCCGACCGCCCTGTTCGCCTCCACAACGCCGGCGACGTCGATCTCCGGCCGGTTCTTCGCACGATTAAAGAACCCCGCCGCGTGTCCATGCACCAGCCCCGCAACTACAACTCGAACAGGTTTCATAGAGGTCTGCGCACTCCCCGCTTGCTGGCTGAGAGCAGCCGAACCAAGCATAGCCGCAGCCGTACGACGAGTCATTCCAGTCTTATCCGTGTCCATTCGTGTTCATCCGTGGCTAAAAATCTGCCCGCTCCAACCCTACAACAGCAGCGATTCCACCATGTGAGCCTGCACGATATCATCGCAGTTCGACCACGCAAACACCGTGAAGCGTCCGTCTTGCGAAGCGACCAACGCGAGCGCATCCTTCTGGTCGTGAACAAACTGCGCAGCCGAGAGGTGCCGCGTGCCGCCGATCTCCGAGGCTGGAGCGATGACAGGAGGAACGTCCACCAGTGGCTCCGTGATCATCACGTTCTCGACTAGCGGCAAACCATCGCGTCTGGTGATCTTCGTCCCGAAAGCCAGCACATCAAAATGCTCATTGACCAGCGTCGCGCCATCAACGGCTGTCAGTCCCGCGATGGCCTGAATCGTGCGATCAAGGCTCCGCTGCCAAACGGAATCCTCACGCTGATGCATGTCCTGCCGTAACAGGTACGCGATCTTCGCATACGGCGGAGATACCGCGTATGCCAGCGGCCGCAGAATCGATTCGCGCCAATCTTCCGTTCCGGCCGGCACAACCAATAGCGACCCTCCGCGCCCGTGAGCGCGCATGGACACCGCCAGTTCCACGAGGACGTTCGAAATCTCGGCCGCTTCGGTGGATGTATCGAACCGCATCAGCGACAGCAGCGGGGTGGGGCAGTTTGGCGCAAGCGTGCTCCCATGGTCGATGATCTTGACCCTGTTGCCCTCGAGCACTGCAAGGTTCGCGAACTTGGGCGACGTCACATCGCGACTGTGCTTGATCACCAGCAGTCCAGGCGCCACCACCTCGATCACTAGCGTCAAAGGCGGCAGCGTCCTCATGACGCCCCAGATGAAGTACCGGCCGTCTTCTCGCCAGACGGCCAGATGCAGCCCAGGACGTTCCACCGCGGGCGCCACACGGCTCAGCGATTGCGGCAACAAAGGGAGCGGCCGCTCGAACTGCATGGTCCCCTGCGAGTTGGGGGGCAAAAGCGCCAAGGACACCCTGGGGTTCGCCTTCTCCTCACGCAAGAGGCTCGTCCAGAAAGCGGCATCCGTTAGCTCTTCTATGTCACAGCGCGAGGGGACCGGCGCGAACCCGGCGTTGCTGTTTGAGCTGCCGATGCTTTCATGGAAGCGGAGGTAGTGCGGATGGATGGCTTCGGCCGCTAACCGAGCGGCAGGATAATCGATCATGCTTACTACTAGTTTCGCCCGTCGTCGGGAGCAGTACTAGAAGTATCGCGACTCTTGCGCCCAAAGATGCGACCGAAGAAACGCGCGACCGCATTCCGCTTGGGCCGTGGCTTGTCCACTTCCTGCGTCGGCGTTCCGCCATCCTGGACTTCGGAAACCGTGGCCTTCGTTGATGTGCGGTGGGCCGTACTGGTTGGAGGCACTGCGGCCTCCGCCGGAGGCTGTTCCGGTGCGGGTGTGTCGAGAGCCGACGGACGCTCGATCTCTGCCACCGGCACCCCAGGAATTTCGATCTGTGTCGAGTGTCGCGGTCTCAGCGCCGTCAATCCGATCATCGCGAGCCCAGCCGAGATGAGCCCTGCCACCGCGTAGCGCAACAAGGGGAGCAAAGGACGTCTTCGTGGCTTCGGTGGGGGCATCGCCTCGGTCGGCAAAGAGGCGAGAGCCTCACGAAACTCCCGCGCTGTCGGCCAACGAAGCGCCGGATCCTTCTCGAGAGCCCGCGCCAGGACCCCATCCCACCGCTTAGGCAATCTCGGATCCACTGAGCTTGCCGGAGGAGCAGGGGTAGTCACGTGCGCGTTCATCAGCGTGTACGGATCGCCGCTCGGGAACGGATGTGCCCCGGTCGCCATCATGTACAGCAGGACGCCCGCCGAGTAGATGTCCGATCGCGTGTCCACCTCGGCCGTACCTCGAACCTGTTCCGGTGGCATGAAGAGGTATGAGCCCACCGGCATGCCCGGCTGCGTCAACCGAAGGTTCGTCTGCGGCCTGGCGAGTCCGAAATCCGTAAGCTTCGCTAAGCCGTTCGGCGTCACGAGTACATTCGCAGCGCTTACGTCGCGATGCACCACCCCACGTTCATGCGCACACTCGAGCGCCGCCAGGATCTGCGTTCCTAAAGACACCACTTGCCGTAGCGACATCCGAGTGCGCGGCAGGATGTCTTCGAGCGGTTCGCCTTGCACATACTCCATGACCAGGACCAGGTGGTCACCATGACACAAAGCATTGTGGACGGCGGCGATGTTTGGATGCTGCAGCGCCGCGTGGACCTGGATCTCTCTCAGGAAGCGCTGCACCAGCTCGGGATTGCCGGCAACGGACTCCCGCAGCACCTTCATCGCTTCGATTCGATTCGTGAAATCGTGTTGAACGCGGAACACGGTCCCGCTTGCGCCTGAGCCAAGCTCCTGGAGCACGCGATATGGACCGACCATTTGTCCCGTCGATAGCGGCATGAGCTAGTGTTTGCCGTGGATCAAGACCGTGTCAAGAACGCAATCGCTACGATGCACAATAGTACGACTGCAGCGGCCGCCAAGAAAAGAGCCCTCATCGTATTTACCGATTCGGGGACCACTGTGTTCACCGGCTCCGGCGCGGCGTGTTCGGTCGTGGGCTTCGAGACCACCAGCGCAGCGGTGATCTCGCGCGCCTCCTGCATCGCCTCTCCCTCGGCCGGAAGCGGCATTCCGAGCGCCGTCAAAAAGTCCCGTGCCGATTGGTATCGCCGGTCCGGGTCCTTCTCCAAAGCCTTCAAAACCGCGGCATCCAGAGCGGGCAGGATGTCGGAACGCAGTGCACTCGGCGGTGCCGGAGGCGTCTGCACCTGTGCAAACATCACGTCGAACTGGCTCGGAGAACGAAACGGTGTCTTGCCCGTCAGCATTTCATACAGCACAATGCCCGCCGAGTAGAGATCGGCCCGCGCATCCACCACGGCGATTCCCTTCACCTGCTCGGGCGACATATATTCGACATCACCCACGGGAGTTCCCATCATGGTGACAGTAGAATCCGCAGCCTGTTTCGCCATGCTGAACCCTGCCAGCTTCACTTGGCGATCCGTGCTCAGGATGATGTTCTTGGGCGTTACTTCCCGGTGAATCACGCCCCGAGTATGCGCATGATCGAGCGCTTTCAGCAGGCCGTTCATGATGTCGGAAGCTTCCGGCAGCGACAGCCGTCCGAGCTCCAGCCGCTCGGCGAGTGTCACTCCCTCGATCTGCTCGTACACCATCACCAGGCGGCCGTTGATCTCCGCCGCATTGCAAAGTCGTACGATGTTTTCGTGCGACAGGCTCGCGAGGATGCGTACCTCGCGCATGAAGCGCTCGACAAGCGACTGGTCGCCCGCCACATCGGGCAATAACCGCAAGGTCTCTAAGGTGTTGGTTTGGGTATTCCGAACGCGGTAAGTAACTCCAGTAGGAGAACTTTCCAGAACATCCAGTACCTCATAATCACCGATATACCGGCCGGTCGCAGTTGTCGTTTCCATGCGGGAGTGTTTTCCCTCACTCTCGATCAGCCATCGGCGGATTTCACATAGGACTGTAGAGGTTCGTTAGCTTACGATCCTTCTCGGGTGGACACCCGAGCCAGTACTACCCAACTGGCTAGCGCGCATGCCCAGGACCCTTCAGCACGGCATTTGCAAACAGAACGTTCAAGCCATCCATGTAAGCCCGAAAGTTCGGATCCGCTGTAAACCCGATCACTTGTCCGCGTCCTTGCCGCTGATGCAGCAGCAAAGGCTTGAAGGCAAGCTGTTTGCGATTCTCCTCCCACAAATACCCGCTCGCCAGCAACTGCTCCGGCCCCAGGAAGTAAGCGGCATTCACACCCTTATCCAACTGGATCGGCGTGTAGATTGTCTGACCGCTCACCAGCGCATAGACCGTCGATGGCGCACCCGCCGTCAACCAGTGGTCCGGATCTGTCTTTGCACGCACCAACACTCCCGCAACAGCGTCGGGAGGCTCGGCGTCCGCCCGAATCGCCGCCTCGAACTCTTCCTCCTTCGCGAGCAGCTTCCCTGGCGCGCGCCCGTTCACCAGCTCGATCTTTTTGGCCGCTTCGGATCGATAGACATTCTCCGCGTTCACCGCCAGCAGCCCCGTCCTCGTGTCTGCCAGGAAGCCCGTGGCCGACCCGATCCCTACCAGCGTGCCCCCCGCACTCACCCAATCCTTCAAGCGTTGGATCCCCGTCGGCCCCAGCACCGTCGCGTACGACCCCGCCCCCTGCTCCGGCAACACGATCACGTTGTAGCGGCTTAGATCGGTAGCATTCGCGAGTTGCTGCGTGCGGATCACGCTCACCGGATGTCCGAACTGTCTCTCTAGCACGTAGCGTGTATGCCCGGCCGACCCCGATGACGCAGGCGTATCCCAGGCCAGTGCAATCGCCGGTTTGCGCACAACCGCCACGTAGCGGCTGCCGAAGTTGACGCCATTCTCCACCCAACCCGTGTTCGTCGCCAGCACCTCGGCACCGGTTTCAGCGGCCAATCGCGCCACCTTGTCATGCACATCCGGCCCGTTATCAGCTACGCGCACAATCAGGGCGCCTCGCCCGACCGTCCGAGTCCCTTGCGTAAATCCACGATCCGCCGTGTGCACCCGCAAGTCCGCGCGCAGCGCCCCGGCGAGGAACCGAATCGCGCTCGAGTTCTCCCACGGCACCAGATACGCCACCGTTGCCTTGCCGCCCTCCACGGCGCCGGCAGGCTTCTCCCCCGCCTTCACGAGCGCCATCTCGACCCCACTCGTCGAGCTCTCCTTCGCCACGCACTCGACACCATGCAGCAACGGCAGCGACCACGCCGTTACGTCGTAGATCTCATCCGGCAGCTTGCGCCTGCGTCGAGCCTCCTGTTCCTTCAGGAACTCCGGCTCCATCGGCACATCGGCATCCAACAAAGTGCGTACAAAACGTTTCGCCGGTTGCGCGAGCGAGACTACATAACTCCCCGCCGGATACGTCGCCGCGCCGTCGCGGATCTCCGTCTTCGCCCGCATCACCTCGATGCCCTGGTTCGCCAGCAACCGCGCGAGCTTGTCCACTTGCCCGACATTTCCCCGCCGCGGCAGCACGTATTCGCGAATCTTCTCGGTCCTGCCTTCATCGATCGCGGAAGCCCGGTACTTATAAAAGTTCTCGAGCAGCTTCGCGCGATTGACGGCCGCGGTCTCCAGCGTCGAGATGGATGCCACAAAATGCTGCCGCACCGTATCACGATACGTGAAGGTCGTATCGTCACTCCGCCGCATCTTGAGACCCCTCGCCGACGCCTGCTCATAGGTCATCGCCACCGACCCGTAATACGACGGCCAACTCGCACCGTACCCCGGATAGAACGCGTCATAGACCTCGCGTGTGAAGTAGTTGAAGCCGTACTGATCGAAGTACTTCGCATTGTTCTTGCCGAACCACTCGAGCGCGTCTCGTTGATCTTTCGCCAGATGCGGGTTGTACGGCACCGCTTCCGGCGCGAAGTAATACGTCGAGTCCGAGCCCATCTCGTGGAGGTCGACGAACACCAGCGGCAGCCACTCGAGCAGCGCTTTCACACGACCCTGCGTCTCCGGCTGCGTCATCGCAAACCAGTCACGATTCATGTCGAAGTAGTAGTGATTCGTGCGACCGCCTGGTCACGGCACATTGTGCTCCGCCGCCGATGGCGAGGCATCCGGCTCGATCCCTTCGGATTGTTCGAAGTTGTGCACAAACCGGTCGCGCCCATCCGGATTCTGCAGCGGATCGATCAACACCAGCACGTTCTGGAGAATATTCGCCACCAGCTTGTCGTTCGAGGCCGCAAGCAGATGGTACGCCGTCAACAGCGCCGCGTCTGGCGACGAAATCTCGTTCCCATGGACCCCATAGCCAAGCCACACAACCGCCGGCAGCCCCGCCATCAACTTGCGAGCCTCTGCCTCCGACGTCTTCCGAGGATCCCCCTGCTTCTGCATCGCCGCACGAATCTCCGGAAGCCTTCGAATATTCGCCGCCGATCCCACGGCCGCATAGACCAGCCGTCGACCTTCCCAGGTCTTGCCGTACTCGAATACCTTGATGCGCTCCGGCTCGGCCGCCGCCAGCGCATCCAGATATCGCATCAAATTTGCATGCGACG